>JAHFDX010000020.1:0-8205 GCA_023248785.1 Myxococcales bacterium | reverse complement strand
CAGCGTGTTTGGTTGAGAAAGATGTGTTCGCAAGCGAGTTCGTGATTCGCGCCGATCGTGGAGGCGTGAAAATTCGCGAGATCCCGGTGCACATCATCGAAAAGCGCCCGCCCTCGATCAATTTGTTCAAGCGCGTACCGAACGTGCTGAAAAGCCTCGTGAAGCTCACGTGGGCCATCCGTGTTCGTGGATAGCCTCGTCTAGTGAGAGCGGGTACCCTCGCCCCCGCATGGGAAAAGGACGCCTCATCCACGAAACCACGAGCCTCTGCGCGGTCTGCAAGATTGCGCTTGCTGCATCGGTGACGGCCAACGAGCGCGGTGAGGCCATCATGACCAAACGATGCCCCACGCATGGAGCACAGTCCGTTCGCTTATCAACCAATGCCGCGTGGTACGAGCGCACGCGGGCCATCCCCTCTGTAGCGTCGCCTCCACCTACCACGCGCGAAATCGAACATGGTTGCCCCTTCGACTGCGGGCCATGCACCGCGCACGAGCAGCGCATTCGCATGCCGGTCGTCACCATTACAAGCGCGTGCGATCTCGACTGCCCGATGTGTTACGTGCACAACAAGAACGACGACGCGTACTTCATGAGCAAGAGCGAGTTTGGCCACGTCCTCGATCACCTTGTTACGGGCGCGCGCGGAGATCTTGATCTTATCAATCTCACCGGCGGTGAACCCACGCTTCATCCCGAGCTGCCCGAGTTCATCGAGATGTGCCAACACGCGGGAATTCACCGCGTCAGTGTGTGCAGTCATGGCCTTGGTCTTTTGAAAAACGACGCACTGCTGGAACGGTTGGCAAAGCTCGGTGCACGCATCGCGCTTTCGTTCGACACATTCAATGATCGCACCGACAAGGCCTTGAACGGTGTTCGAAGCGTCGATGCAAAGCTCAAGTGCCTCGATCGTCTCGATGCGTACGGCATCTCAACCACGCTCATCCCCGTAATGACGAAGGGCTACAACGATCACGAAATCGGAAAGATCGTGCGCATGGGCCTTCTGCGCTCGAGCGTACGACATCTTGAGATCCACACGATCACTTATACGGGGCAAGGGGGGACGCACTTCGATCGACAGGGGCGCATCTCCATGGTTGAAGTGCTCGAACGCATCCGCGACACGACCGACGGACTTCTTACGCCCGACGACTTTGTGCCTTCGCCTTGCGCGCATCCGCTGTGCTACCAAATCGCATATTTGCTCATGGATCCCGCAGGCGGACCGCCGGTGCCGTTCACGCGATTTCTTGGCGCAGGCGACGTGTACAAGAGCCTTGGTGATCATCTCTACCTCGAGCCAAGTCCCAAGCTTGAGAGCCTCCTGCAAGATGCGATCGACAAGCTCTGGGCGCATGGAAACGCACATGGAAGCGCGCATGAAAGTGAAGGCGGCGGAGACGAGCGGACCCTTGGCATGCTCAATCATTTCCTGCGCGAGCTCTTTCCCAAAAAGCCGCTCTCACCTGCCGAATCACTTCGCCGAAGCGAGCGATTGGTCAAGGCCATCTACGTGCACTCGCACATGGATGAGGAAACGTTTGACGTCGAGCGCGCGCGGCAATGCTGCGACAGCAACTGCTACGCCGACGGAAAGACGGTGCCCGTGTGCAACTACAACGTGCTTTATCGCGAGAAGGAAACTCGCTTCATGCAGCAGCCCAAGACGTGGAGCGATCGCTCCGGCGGGCGCCATTTTCTCCGTATCCTTCAGTAAGGACCGCAATGACGAGGTCAGCCACACGTTTGATGATGAAACGAGGAACGCTGTGAATCCGCAATCGCTTGAAGGAAAGAGATGCCTCATCACCGGCGGATCACGCGGGCTCGGCAGAGCCATCGTGCTTTCATTCGCGCGACGAGGGGCGAAAGTCGCGTTCACGTACTCCAATGATGACGACGACGCGGCCGAAACAGAGAGGCTGCTTTCGGAGGCTGGAAGCGCGGCGCGCGTGTACAAGGGTTCGGTCAGCGACGCGTCACACGTAAAGGCTTGCGTCGACACTCTTGCTACGGAGTGGAAAGGCCTCGATGTGCTCGTCAACAATGCCGGGATCACGCAAATCCTTCCCATCTCGTTGCTCGAGGAAGCTGACTGGGATCTCGTTATGGACACGAATGTGAAGGGCACGTACTTGATGTCACGCGCCGTGCTAAGGCACATGATCCGCCAGAAATCCGGGGCGATTCTCAACATCGGGAATTTCGCATCGGAGCGAATCATCGAAGCGCCCGTGCACTACGCGGCTTCCAAATCTGCACTGCGCGGGCTTACAGAGGCGCTGGCGCGCGAGGTGGGACGTTATGGAATTCGCGTGAATCTTCTCGCGCCCGGACTGCTCACAGAAGGAATGGCGATGGGGCTACCGCAACATCGACAAAAGGAATACGTGAACCACTCCGCCATGCATCGCTTGGGCTCACCAAAGGAGTTGGCGGATATTGCGGCGTTCTTGGTCTCAGAGGAAGCGAGCTTCATGGCAGGTGCAAAGCTCGTTGCGGACGGTGGACTATGAATGACACCGAAGAGGACATCCTCAAAAGAGGTTTCGATGAGTACCGCGAGTTCGTAAACCCACTCATTGCAGAACGCGCCAAGCTTGCGGGTGAACCGTTTCGCATCATGGGCGTCGAGAATGGTCGCTTGCGCGAAAAAGACGGCCTCGTCTTCGATGACTTTCACGGCACACAAGCATTCGGACACAAGAACCCGCACATCGTGGAAGCAATGAAGCGCTTTCTCGATTCGGATGCAGCCTCTTGGTACCCGTCGCGCGTTAACCCGTTCGGTGGCCGCCTTGCGCGCAGACTATGTGAGCGCTCGGGCTACTACGACAATGCGTTCTTTGGATGCACCGGAAGCGACGCCGTCGAAGCTGCGCTCAAGCTCGCGCGCGCGCTCACCAAACGCCCCGTCATTTTGGGGCTCGACGGCGCCTATCACGGTTGCTCGTTTGGAAGCGTTTCGCTGATGGCAAAAGGATACTTGCGTGATCCATTTGGACCCTTCTTGGAGGGCGCGCGATTGATTCCATTCGGCGACATCGATGCGCTCAAAGCTGCGTTAGTTCCGGGTGATGTAGCGGCAGTCGTCGTCGAACCGATTCAGGGCGAAGGCGGCGTCCGTGAGCTCCCGTCCGCGTACCTCGAAGCGTTGTGCGATCTCACCGAACGCCATGGCACGCTGCTCGTCGCCGACGAAGTGCAAACTGCGCTTGGACGCACAGGGCGCGGCTTTCTTGGAACGCAGCACTGGCCACGACGACCTGATGCAGTTTTGCTCGCAAAACACTTGGGCGGCGGGCTCATGCCGCTTTCCGCCATGCTCACCAAGCGAGATCTGTTTGAGCGCGCATACGGCGCACACTTCGCGTCGGGAGAGGCGCACAACACCACCATGGGATTCAACGCGCTCTCGTGCGTAGCCGGCCTTGCCGCGTTGGATTTGTTGACCGAAGACCTCATTGCCAAGGTACGAGATGATGGCCTGTACCTGAAAAAAGCACTTAAGACTTCGCTCGAACGCTTATCTCTCTTTCGCGAGGTGCGGGGCGCGGGCTTCATGCTCGGTATTTCATTGAAAACTCCGAGCCATCCATGGTTGTCCTTCGAGCACTTTGGCTTCCCCGAATTGGCGCATCACTCGGCGGTGTCACCCGTTGTGTGCCACCGACTCTATCGCCGCGGATTTTACTGTTTTACGTGCGGGCACGACTGGAGCGTCTTTCGCATCCAGCCACGTTTTGACATTGCGAGGGAACGCCTCGACACGTTCGTAGGCGCGGTCGCCGAAGAGATCGCGCGCGTGGAGGAGCTCTCATGAAGCACGTCGTTGTCTTGGGAGGGACAGGCGCGGTTGGAGGCGCGGTTGCGCGCGCAGCACGTAAGGCAGGCGCACGTGTCACGCTCACGTATTGCACGCAAGAAGCCAAGGCGCGATCCCTCGCTGAAGAACTGAAGGCCGACGCGCATCGACTTGATGTACGAGATTCGGTATCCGTTCGTGCGTTTGTGGATCTCGCGGGAAAAACGGATCCACCCGCTGCCTGGATTTACTGCGTTGGCGTGTTGGAAAACGCGGCATTCGACGCCCTGACCGAGGAGGCGTGGGATGCATCTTTTGCCACCAACGCAAGAGGCCCCTTCGTCGCGCTTCGATCGGTCTCATCCCAGCTCTGCGCGCGAGGAGGGGGCAACGTGGTGATCGTAGGTGGGCTCGATCGTTCGCAATCCCTTCCGATCCCCGTGGCGTACGCCGCGACGCAGGGCGCGCTCGCTGCGCTCGTGATGTCATCGGCGAAAGAGCTTGGGCCGAAGGGGATTCGCGTGAACATGGTCGCGTTGGGGCTCTTGAGCGAAGGGCTCTCGCAAGGACTCTCGGCCACATTGCGCGAGGATTACGTTGCGTTCAGCGCGCTACGGCGACTTGGTTCGCCCTCGGAAGCCGCGCGCGCCATTGTTTGGCTGGCGCTGGAGAACACGTATGTGACGGGCAAGGTGATCGCGGTGAACGGTGGGATTTGAGGGTGCCTATGTGGCACACATCGAGACGTTCAGATCATGATGTGACCCCCAACTTGATCCTCCCTGAAAGAGGCGAATAAGAAAATCGAACGGTGCATTTGTTGCATACGGCGCAAGACAATGCGTGCACCTCTGTACTTGGCAGCGCTTCTCTGCGCTTGCGGATCCATTCTTCCTGATGGCAGCTACGTTGGGAACGCCTTTCCCGAAGGTGGGGTCGATGCTTCCAGCGATACGGGATCTCCGCGTGGGCGCCGTGAGCAATGTAACGGGATCGATGACGATCTTGACGGCCGCATCGATGAGGGCTGCCCCATTCGGCTCACGACCGATTCACGCCACGATTCGTTGGCTTCACTCTCCGGGATGCGCCTCGCATGGATTCGATTCGAACCGGGAGCCTACGTTGGCGACCTGATGGTTCGCGACCTGCCTGCTGGGGTCGAGCGCAAAGTCGCAAGCAACGCGTCAGCACCGTCAGTTTCTGGCAATCGTATTGCGTTCTGGCGCAGTGATCACATCGTCATTCTCGATCTCACTACGAGCGAGGAAACAACACTCGACCACCCCGACGCCCAATATGTTCTGGGACCCTGGCTCGACGGCGATCGTGTCACGTGGAGTCAAATGCAATCAGGGACAGAAGAGGACTACGAGGTGTTCGTATACGAGCTGGTGACGAAACAACGTTACGTCGTCGGAGCCCACGATACGATTCAGGAGTACCCTTTGCTCCGCGGTAACACGTTGGTATGGAATGACGATCGGCTCGGGCATCACACCGTGGGTCTTCTTCATCTGTACGATGTCTTTCGCGCCGACCTCACCACAGGACGCCCTGCCAACGTGACGCAAGTGACTCACCGTAATGGCGAACTCACTTACAATTTCATCGCGGCACTCGATGGCGATCGCGTCGCAATCACCGAAACGCGCGGACCACTGCTCGGTTCCTATCAACCGCGACCATGCATTCCCGTCGTGATCGATCTGCAGACCGGCGCACGCACAGCGCTCGCGCCTGAAACACGCGAGTGCTTCAACGCCGTCGCCCTTTCAGGCAATCGCGCCGTGCTCGAATTCGACTCGCTCGGCGTCTCGGATTTGTATCTCGTCGACGTTAGAACGGGCGCACGTCAACAGATCACAAACAATCCAAGGCGATCCACACGGGCACGCCTCGACGGCAACTTGCTTGTTTGGCAAGACGATCGAAACGACACATGGGATCTCTACATGATGGATCTTACAGATGCCGAGCAGGGCGATCTGTATCCCGAAGGGATCGCACCGTGATTCGCACACGGTTTGCCCGCAGCATCCGCTTGATCGTGAGCATCCTCGCGGGCTGTTCGCGTTCTACCGTCGAGGATACGGCGACAAACGACGCGCCTCAGTCATCGCCCATGACCACAACAACAAATGCATGCGGCGGCACCGAAACGCTTCCCGCCGGACCCAACGAAGCGTGTGGTGTCTGCGGTCTCTACGCGTGTAGCAGTCAGAATGTGCTGCGTTGCGACGATCCCGGAGCCAACACGTGCGGAATATGTGGCAAGATCCCGCAAGAGGAATGCAACGGTCGCGACGACAATTGCAATGGTGTCATCGACGAAGGGTGCGTGCTCAAGTTGGCAGCACTCCGCACGAATGACCAGCAAGCACGCGTCTCCGGAACGCGCGTCGTCTTTCGCGCTGCCGGCTACTGGAGCAACGCATCCGACGTTGGCCTGGTATTACTTCCAGGATTCAACCTCGAAATTGTCTCGCCGCATGCCGAGCCCACCGACGGACCCGGCGATCCATCCCAAGAACTCGATCCCGACATCGATGGCGAACTCGTGGTTTGGACAAGCAGACGTGTAGACCCGCTATCCGACGTGGGAACACTCGTGGGGTACGACGCCAGGACGAAGACGAGTTTTTTAATCTCGAGCCTCGCAACAACACATCCGGCGGTAAGCAAGGCCCGCGTTGCGTTCGAAACCAAGGGAACTTCGGAGTACGAGGACGACATCATGCTTTGGGAGCGTGCGACCGGATCAACCCGCACTCTCACCGACAAGACCACCGACGATCGAGCACCCGATCTCGATGGCGAGTGGGTCGTGTTCACACAAGGGTCAGGTGTCTCGCCCTACTTCAATCGACAGGTCGTCGCTTACAACTTGACTACGGATGAGCGACTCGTTCTGTCCGATGGGTTAGGCGGATGGAACACGCAGCCGGCCATTTCGGGAACGCGCGCCGTGTGGCGCCACGAGGAAGGAAATCAGGCACCGTCCTATTATGGGGAAATCTGGCTCTACGATTTGACTACCCATACGAGAACAAAACTGTCGCTTGAGAAAAAGGATGAGTATCCGCGCATTTCTGGCTCGCTCGTATGTTGGTCAACCATATCGGGTGAGCCCGGCGGCATAACACTACTCGACGTATCGAGCGGACGTCGGAAGACTCTAAGCTCGGAAGGAAGCATTTGTGACATCGACGGGCGACGCGTGGTGTGGAGCGAATACCATGGTTCGAACGACGTCTACGTTCGAGAGCTGTTGGAGAATGAACCGTAGGAAACGAAACCGACCACGCTCTCACCGGCCCGCGCGCGGAATGAGCACGCCACGCAAGTACTCAAACGCCGTGCGAAGAACAAAATCCTTCCCCTGCGTCGGGTCAACTGGCATCCGCAATGGGTCCCCCGTGATCGGCACTTCATCTGTACCCGTCGCTATTACAATTTTCACGGGCTTTCGTAGAGGCTGTCCTTCGCCACTCAAGTGACCTTCAAGATCGCGCTCGCGCCCCACATCCGTTTCCGGCTGTGACGGCTTCGTCACAAGCAGATCCGGAATAAGCCCCGCCGCCTGAATCGCTTGACCCTTTGGGGTGTAGTAGCGCGCGATGGTTAGCTTCAGCCCGTTGCCACCTGGCAACGAGATAATCTGTTGGACGCTCCCTTTTCCAAACGTCGGCATTCCAAGCAATGTGGCAGCTTTGTGATCGTGCAGCGCACCGGCGAGCAATTCGGACGCGCTCGCGGTCCACTCGTTGACTAGTACGACCGTTGGCATGTCGAGCAACGCGCCACCGCTCTCGGCTCGCACCTCTTCAAGCACGCGACCCCGATGCCTCGTGGTAAATAGGGGACCCTCGTCGATCCACTCGTCGGCTACCGCCGCGGCCTCGTGTACAAAGCCACCGGGGTTTGCTCGCAAGTCAAGAATGAACCCTTCGAGCATCCTCGGGTTTTCGGATCGGACCTTTGCAACCGCCGCAAGAAACTCGTCGTACGCGCCTTCCTGGAATTGCTTGATTCGAACATAGGCAATGTTGCTTGAAAGCCGCTTCGATGCCACGCTCGGCACATGCACGATCGCGCGCACTAAATGAAACTCGATCTGTTTCTTTTCTCCCGAACGCATGATCGCCACAGTCACTGCCGTCCCCGGCTGACCTCGAAGCCGATGCGAGACGCGTTCGAAGAGCATGCTCGTCACATCGACGCCATCCACCGAAACGATCCGGTCACCGCTACGAATCCCTGCCTTGTACGCGGGCGATCCATCGATTGGCGAAATGACGACAAATGCCCCGCCGCGCGTATCGACCTCCACGCCGATGCCCGCAAATCGCCCCGTCGCATCGTCCTGAAAGGCCCGGTATTCCACTTCG
>JAHFDX010000487.1 GCA_023248785.1 Myxococcales bacterium | reverse complement strand
CGAGTGCTTTTTCGGGATAGCGAACTTCGGTTCGATTACCTCATCGTGGCGACCGGGGCTGAAACGTCCTATTTCGGCCACAGCGAATGGGAACGATTTGCACCAGGTTTGAAGACAATCGACGACGCGGTTGAAATTCGCCAACGCGTGCTACTTGCATTCGAAACAGCCGAGCGCACGTCGGACGAACAAGAGCGACGGCGATTGCTTACATTTGCCGTGATCGGCGGTGGCCCAACGGGAGTGGAACTCGCCGGGGCTCTAGCCGAACTTGCGCAACGCGTTCTCGCAAAAGACTTCCGCGTGATTGACGTTCGTTCGACACGCGTCGTTCTCATCGAAGCGGGGCCGCGCATCTTGAGCTCTTTTTCGACCGATCTGTCACAGTCCGCCGTCGAACAGCTCACTGAACTCAACGTGGAGGTGATAACGGGTAAGCGCGTTACGAGCATGGACCCCACCGGGGTTCACATCGAAGGTGTCCTCCTTCCCTGCTCGGTCGTCCTATGGGCAGCCGGCGTGCGGGCTACCTCTCTCCTTCGCACGATGCACACACCGCTTGATCCGATTGGACGCGTCCTGGTTGAGCCGGATCTTACCGTGCCCGGCCACAACCACGCGTTTGTGATTGGCGATGCGGCGGCGTTCATGCACCAGACAGGAGCAGCCCTCCCAGGCGTGAGTCCTGTGGCGATGCAACAAGCACGATGCGTTGCACGATCGCTTGAACGCGCGCTCCAGGGTGAGCCACACGAGGTGTTCCGCTATTTCGATAAGGGGTCCATGGCAACCATCGGTCGATCGCGCGCCATTGCTCAAACGGGGCGAATGCACCTGACTGGCTTTGTTGCATGGCTTGCGTGGCTCTTGGTCCACATCTGGTACCTCATCGGATTTCGCAACCGTTTCGTCGTCATTTTCAATTGGTTCTATTCATACGTCGCCTATCGAAGGGGAGCGCGCCTCATCACGGGCTACGGATTTCACGAGCATACCCGTCCGTCTGCCATCGCACCGACGGAGGCGGTCATCCCCTCTCGTCGAATCTCGAGCAAAGACCGCATCGCATAAACGCCGCGCAACCAATAGGTTCGGCATTGAATTTTCTGATCTGTCGCGAAGGGGATACCCTTCGGATGTGAATGTGTCGTTACGGGCTTGCACGGTGTTGCTCATTCTCGGATGTGGTGGCAAACACGAAGAGTTCCGTGTGAATGCGAGTGTGAACACGCATGATCTCGAACACGGAGCCGTGAGGCCGGATGATGACGATGATTCACCGGCAAGGCTCACATCGCGACGAACTGCGTCGACACCCGGTCGCTCCTCGTCTCCAGCCGGGATGGACTGTCCTGTCAGGTGCGTCTGGGCGATTCCCGGTCACGATCCACCTCTTAAGGATGGCGAAGCTGTTGAGCAGGTAGCTCGCCAGACGATTCATGATCTTCGTGAGTGCCGCGCTCAAGGGAGTGACTCACGTACCCACGGCTTAGACTTGACGCTTCGTTTTTCGCAAGATGGCGCACTAACGGCTGCAGGCGCAAGCCGTGACAGCCTTTCGCCGACGTGCGATCGAGCCACCGACCTGCGGTCGAAGATGAGCCAACTAAGGCTTGAAGGACCCGGCGTGGTCCGTTGTTACGAGCGATGCCCCAGGCCCTTGCGGCTGTCGCAATAAATTAATCACATTATATTACTTTTTATGTCGGCCACTTCGCGTGCGGCTTCGACGTGACCTGACTCGAGCGCAAGCACGCGCTCATAGTCGCGAATCGCTTCGTGCATACGACCTGTTTCTCGGAACAATCGAGCTCGATATAGCCAGGACGGTAGGTGACGATCATTGCCGCGCAACGTCGCCGTAAGAAGGGCGATGGCTTCGTTCATTTTCGGTGCGCCAATCATCATCGCTTCGATGTACGTGTGCAGCGATGCAGCGTCAGCGTTCATGGGATCTCGATCGAGCAGAACTTGAATGAGCGCAAATCCGCGCGCAAGATCACCCAGTTCGACTGCATGGATCGCATCTCGAACCGCTCTTTTTGGCGCGGCAGGTCCCGTGCGACCGTCGTGCAGCAACGTTGGTTCCACAATGGCGGATGGCGGCAGAATCGAGTTCCGCGCGAGCGACTCGCCATCTGAAGACGAAAGGGCGCCCAACGGCGAACCTGTGAAAGCGAACTGCCGCGTAACTAGCAACGTAAAGAGCATAGGAATGAGCGTCTCTTCACCCACGAGCCGCTGCGCCAAAAGAACATTCAGCGGTGGAGCGTGCGTGCGCAAATACTGAAGAACGGCCTCCTCCTCATGGCTCACCCACAATGCGTCGAGATCGACAGATGCGTGCAGCGACAGTGGTCGTCCGCGCAACTCGCTCATGAACGTACGCATATGCGTGCGATCGGGCCACTGTTTGGCCGATGCCAAAATGGCATCGAGCGGATGACAAATCACACGCGGGGCATCACTTTCGTTGGCCAACCAATCTACGCCTTCATAAAAGAAATAGGTCGATTCGTCCCGAGCAGCTGCGATGCGGCCGAGACGCCTTACGAGTTGCGCGCGAAGAGCACTCGCGAGTGCCGCTTCATCGAGATGCCCATGGGCCACAAGGTACTCTCCGTAAAGCGCTCCAACTCCCTTCGCGTGCAATAAGGCACGCGTCGCAATTTCCGAATCCAGGATCGAGAGGCGCACCAGCTCGTCGGCGAGGCGCGCCTCCTCTGTCGTTGATCGCAGCTTGGTTGGGACACCTTCGTGGAAGTACGCCACCGTCACCGTCCCGCTTGGTTCCTCGAAGCGAACGGTTCCCGAAGCGCGATGCGCAAGAAGATGGGCCAGAAGATGTGGGACCTTCGTCTGCCCGGTTGTTCCCTCAGCTGACGCATGCATCCCTGCCGAGAAATCTCGTCCGAGCCACGGTGGTTTTGGAGTCTCGTCGAAGGTCGGATCGCGCGTCTCCGCACCAAGTTCAACCGAAATACTCGACAGCTCTCCAGACTGCGTAGACGACGCCGGTGCTTCGAAGAGATGTGCGTCTACACGCCGCCATCCCTCAACTTGAAGGACGGACACAATGTCAGACGGAGCAAGCTCCACCGTTTGTCCCGAAACTGGGTTGCCTTTGCGATCGGTCACTAATCGAAGACGGAACGTCCCCCGCACGGCCCCGCTACCGTCAACCTCGGCGACCTCCGCCGCCGACGTTCGCACGATCGTTCCTCGGGGCAACACCCCTGCGGCCGCAGCGAGAAGTCGCACCACCGACTGGTCCACTGAGCTGGCGAACTCCGATGCGACCCGCAAAATAGCGCTCTCCGCATCAAACGGCTGCTCCCCGGTCTTCGGGGCAAGCCACTCGGTATACCGTCTTGCGACAGCGATGATGCGTGCCTGCAAAGTCAGTGCGCGATCGTCTTCGTAGAGAAGATGCGCACAGGATGCCGCGAGTGCTTCCGTCTCGCACGCAATGACAGTCCGCTTGATGGCAGCCTCTTCCACACGCCCCATCGACGCGAGCGCAATCATCGACGAGGAAAGAAGATCCGCACTACTCAATGATTCGAATGGTGCCGAAACGCCAAATTCATTTCCCGTTCGTGCCAGAAGCGCTTCTGCCCGCACGACACCTACGTAATGCACAAGCGCCGCAAGCGCCGTGTGACACAGTGTGGCTCGATCGGAGACGAGGCCCCTTGTCATGGCGACAGCAAGGATCGCCACGTTAACGACACGCCCTGCTTCGTCAGCGTTCGCATTGCGAGCCTCTGTTACTCCCAAGAAAGTGGGGGTGTCTCCGTCCGACAGATCGACCAACATTTGAGCGATGCGCTTAATTCGGCGCGGCAA
>JAHFDX010000486.1 GCA_023248785.1 Myxococcales bacterium | reverse complement strand
TAGGAACCGCCTTCTTGCACGTAGGGGGGGGTCGGTTTCCTTGGGTTTCAGGGCCCATTCGCTACACGTTCAATGCGCGTGAAGCCCTCGAGACGGCCTCGCTCTTGAGAGCGAGACAGTTCATTCCAATCCATTCCTCGGATTGGACGCACTTTCGAGAACCCATGGACGAGCTGAAGAAAGCCATTGAGGAATCGAAGCTGCGCGATCGAGCACTGTGGCTGTTGCGCGGCGTGCGCACCGTCTTGGACGTGTGACTCACGATGTGTCGCGATCTGTAACGCGCGTTCCGCTTATTTCCCCGCGCGCTTTGCCCAATCTTTCGCGCCCACAACCGCGTACTTCGAGCGCATCTCCGCGGCGCGTCGAACAATTTGCTCGTAGCGCTTCCACATTACGTCCTTCGCTTCGGCCGTAAGCTGCTTCGACGTCTTCGTCGGATCCCACTCGGGCGTTTTCTTGCTGTAGACGGTGAGCCACCACGAATCATCTGCCAAAAAATCGTTGTCGTGCATCTTGAACGCGACGGTGCATGGCTTCTTGGTCGACGTCGCACATCGCGCCATCTCGCAATCGAAGACATCTTTGCCGTCCGTCTTCTCTATGCACTTGTCGCCATCGAGGCTTGAGTCGGTGGTGAACACCTTTGCGTCGATGACTTCTGGCTTGAGGAGCAAGCCGTTGCGTTTATCGCCTTCGTAGTTTTCCTTCGAGTGGCTGATCACAAACGTCACGCCCATGTCTTGGAAAACTTTGTCGACAACACTCTGCATCGACGAGCCGTCGGCTTCATCACCCGCAACGTAGGGCGCACGACCATAGAGTCGCTTGAGCTTCTTGAAACCTCCTTCGGCGGTCGTTCGTTGCCCGGTCTTGAGATCGACACCGAATTCTTCGAACGCCTTGATTTCGGTGTAGCGCTGCGTTGCGTCCATTTTGTAGAGGCCGTACCAGTCCTCGTAGTTTTCGTTGCCCACGCAACCACCATCCTTATCGAGGCAGCGGGCGAAGTTTGCTCGGTATGGTTTGGGCGGCCGCGTGTGGTAGCTCACGCTGATCGAAGCCGTTGTGAGAATGCGCTTCAGCAGATCAGGATATTTTCCGCAGTAGTCGTCCGTCATCCACGTCGTCAGGTACACGTCGAGCCGCATGTCGAGGCTATCGAAGAGATCGAGCACCTTGGTAACCAGCGTCGCGGAATCGTCGAGCCACCCGTGCTCCTGAACGTTCAAGTGAAACATCGCGACCGAATCGGTAAACGTTACCGGCGCGGGTTCGGGAGCGAGCGCGAACGAAGCGCTGTTCGACGCGCATATCTGAGACGCACTCGCATCGCTTGCACCGGTGCCTCCGTCGTCTGCACCCGTGCTCGTGTCGCCCGACGTCGAAGAGTCGGACGTTCCGGTCCCCGCGGCTCCGTCAGGCGCTGACGATGTGGGTGATGAACACGCAAGAGGAAGCAATGCGAAGAACGAAAATACTCGTGGGCCCATAAGTCACCTCCAAAGAAGACTATATGCCTCCCCCATGGTGCACGCATCGATCCAAATGAGCCGTCACGCAACCAATGCGCTCGAGTGCCGCAGAGACTCAACAAAGGACAGCGTATCGGGGTTGACTAGAGTTACTCTTGGGGTGCTCCGAGCAGGACGTCGTTGCGACCAGGGGACACGAGCGCGTTCATTCGGGGCCGCAATGGGCTCACGTCAGCCATTGGAGGGAGTGAGAAGGGGGGAACCATGATGAAGAACTTTGTTGTCGCATGGGTAGGGCTCGTGGCTTGCAGCTCGGCGAAAACCTCGGCCGTAGATGGAGGGGATAGCGGTAGCTCCGCAGCCGACGCGGGGACTGATGGATCCTCCGCGCTGACAGCTACCTCGGCCACGTGCAGCGCGTGGCTTGCTCAGCAGCGCGCGACAGATATTCAAGCGCTCGACCCGAAGAGCGCCTCAAAGCGCCAAGAGTTTCTCGATGCAGGTGGCGGACTCCGCAAGATCGATGACACCTACTACGGCGCGTGGTTTTCCACTGGCCACTTCAGCAAGGACAAGAGACGCGTGCTCTTTGTACTGCACGGAACGGACGGCGCACCGGAGTATGAATTCGCCGACTGGCATGCGGCCCTGGAGTCGCGAGGATGGGCCTTCATCGGACTTAGCTGGGTCTACTTGGACAAGAGTGACCCCGATCGCTACAGCAATTGCGAAACCATGACGACGCGCTTGCACACGATCTTGGACGAGATGAACACCGCGTGCGGAACGGGAACCGCAGATGTCTCGCTCCTTGGGTTCTCGCGCGGAAGTGCCCAATCGTTTGAAATGTTGGGTCGCGATCGCGCCGGAAAGAAACGTTTGAAGGGTGTGATCGCAAACTCGGGCGCTTGGCCCACAAAGAGCCAGCCCACGCCGTACCTTGTCGCCCTTGATACCGCAGGTGACACCACTGCGTTTTCGGGCGGCCGTATGTGGATGTACTGCGGCGACGTCGACGACGGCACGTCCAAGCAGAGCGGTCTCGGCGAGCCTATGTGCCCCATCATGACGAATGCCAAGCAATGGGTCGAAAAACACGGCGGCTCCGTGCAGAAAATCTACGAGGATCCGACGGGGGGACACCATAGCTTGCCGAGCAACGCGACAGCGGTGGGAGAGGTCTTTCAGTTTCTTGAGGGGCTGTAGCCCATTCCAATCAAGAACCGTTTGCCCCCGATCGCGAACGCCAAGGCCGTCCAGTACGCCAGCACGATCTCCTGTAAATTTAGGGCTCACTTGCTCGTTCCGGCGCCGGAACGAGTGATCGGACCCAATTTTTACTGAGTTTCATGGGTTGGCTCTGTGAAGCAACACTACGGAAGGCAGAAACCAACGCCGATTCCGGGCCCGCACGAGTACGTAGTTGCATCCCCCCAATGGCCACTTGGGCATGACGATGGCGCAAGGCCAACGCATGATCCACCCGCAAAAGAGCAGGCGACCTTGGTGGGTTGAACGCACTCGTACCCTGTCGTGCATCCGTTCGCATCGATCTTCGGAGTGATCGTTCCGCCCGAGCAATAACCGGGTGCCGGCGGCGTGATCTGCGGACACTGGCTGATACAACACCCAACGCCGATGCCGCCGCCGCAAGTGACTTTGGTTGCGTCAGCCCACGTGCCGCCTGTGCAGGAAGACGGAGCCAGACCAACGCATTGGCCTCCAACCGACGTGCACGTGGCCTTCTTCTTTTTCTTATTGCCGAGCTTCACGTCCGACTCAGTGCTCGATGAATCGCCCTCGTTGGCACTTTGTGTTGGCTCAGCAATGCTCGATGGCTCGCCCTCGTTAGTATCCTGCGTTGGCTCAACGTTGCTGCTGCAAGCAATGGCAAGCGGCGCAAGGAGCACGAGAGAAAGGAAAATGGATGAACTGGATTTCGTTGTCATGCGTGTGAGTTGGCCGGCACCCACACTTCCCGCGCCGAAATCGACCTTGGACTGTTACGGAAGGCAGCACCCCACCCCGAGGCCACCGCCACAGTCGTACTTTCTCGCATCGCCGTAGTGATTCGACGCGCACGAACCAGGAGCGAGTCCGACGCATTGGCCTCCGGCTAGAGAGCAAATCACCGGTGCGCACGCAAAGCCATTGATGCACGCATTGGAGTCGTACGTCGCGGCCATGGTTCCTCCGTCGCAAAAACTTGGCGGCGGCTGCACGATGCTTGGGCATCCGGCATCGGTATCGATTTTCGCGTCGGGGGGAAGCACGTCGGGAACCGTCGGTGTCGAATCGGTGGCTGAACCGTCGAGGGACGAACTGTCAGGGCTTGCGCTGTCGAGGCGTGAGCTATCGGGAACAATCGTCCCCCCGTC
>JAHFDX010000485.1 GCA_023248785.1 Myxococcales bacterium | reverse complement strand
GGCGACACGACGATTCACCCAAGCCGCGCAAAGAAAATTCTATTGTGCAGCGGTAGAGTCTATTTCGATCTCGAAAAAGCCCGAAAGGAACGGCAGCGCGAAGACGTGGCCATCGTGCGCCTTGAGCAGTACTACCCCATCACCGACGCGCTCGCGAAAGCGATTGAGTCGTACCGCGCAGGCACCCCCCTGGTATGGGTGCAAGACGAGCCGAAGAACATGGGAGCCTGGTATTTTCTTCATGTGCGGATCCACGAGTTTATTGGGGATCGTCATCCGCTCACCTGTGTGTCGCGTTCCGAGAGTGCAAGCCCGGCCACTGGCAGCATGGCCAGTCACCAACTCGAGCAGAAGATGCTCATCGACGAAGCCTTCGCAACCTGACAACGCGTGCCCAAACTTAAGCCGCTCGCGATCATTAGTGCGCTCGTCTTTCGTGCGATCGAACTCAAGTAAAGAAACATGGTTGGTTACGAACTCGCTGCCATCGACGTTACCGCAGTTGGGCGCGTTGTCCGGGCACTCGGTGCACATCGCTACGTTGCCGGCCGGGCCCATCACGTTCATGCGTTTGCCTTCGCCGCGGTCGCCGGTCCCTACGATGTCCTTGCCGAAGCACAAGCATGGGCGGGGCGCGCGATCGACTCTTCGGTACTCGACATCGGCTCGCGCGACGAAAGACTGTGGCGCGCGAGCAGCGAGGCCGAAATCGCCGCCGTTCTCGAAGTGTTTTGGGGACCCGAACGAACCCAGGCGCATGAGCGCCTTCATGCGCTGTACGAGGGTGCCCGAATTGACTGGTCAACCGCGGAGCCCTTCTGCGAAACCGCGGAGGAGACGATGTTCCCAATGCTCATCGATGCGGGATGGGAGCTCCTTCCGCTCACATCGCTGGATCACGAACGACACAAAGGTGTGATCCAATCCTACGGTGAGCCGATCCAATTTGAGGTCGCCTGCTTCGAAGAAGAGTCGGCGGTTCCTCCCCCTGTGTACTTGCAGGAGCTCAGCGCATTCGGCGCAAGGGAGTTGACGAATGGAGTTGGGGACGATGGGTCACTCACTCACCCTTTCGTCGTTTGGTGTGACGGGCCCGCAGCCTATGTCGAGTACGTGCTTCGCGGCGTGGCGCGCTCAGCGAGAATTTCGGAACCCTG
Organism: Myxococcales bacterium; assembly: GCA_023248785.1. GTDB lineage: Bacteria > Myxococcota_A > Polyangia > Polyangiales > Polyangiaceae > JAHFDX01. Next base: position 2,703 of record JAHFDX010000485.1, on the reverse strand, counting down.
CCAGGAGTGAGCGCAGGGAGGGAACTGTCGACGCGATGCGATGGGGGTTCTCGCTTCGCTCAGAATGACACGGCGGAGCGACTCTACGGTGCGTCGACACGCACGAGGATGACCGTCACGTTATCGCGTCCACCACGTTCATTTGCGAGCGCGACGAGCCTGTCCGCCGCACGTTGAATGACGTCTTCCTTCGCGATCGCTTTCGCGATCTCTGGTTCCGGCACCATGCGACTGAGCCCGTCTGAGCAAAGCAAGTACACATCACCAATCACGGTGTTGTCGGCTGTAAGATCGACCTCGACGGTGTCTTCCAAACCTACCGCGCGACTCAAAAAATGCGCGTGCGCGCCTTCAATACCGGCAGCGCCAAGCGTGTGATCATGCGTGAGTTGTGTCAGGGTACCAGCGCGAAGTCGGTAACAACGGCTATCCCCCACATGCGCGATGTACACGCGGCTTCGGTTACGCGCGAAATGAACAGCCACCACCGTGGTGCCCATACCTTCGTACGCGTCGTTGGCCTTCGCCTCCGAAAGCACACGCGTGTTGGCGCGATCGATCGCCGTCTTCAGCCAATGGAGGCGCTTGGCCATTCCTTTTTGGGGAGTCCCAAAATCGTTCTTCTCATACGCGGCGCCCAACTCTTCGATGCAGAGGCTGCTTGCGATCTCGCCCGCTGCGTGCCTTCCCATTCCGTCGGCGACTGCATAGAGATGTGTTTCATCGAGCACCAGAAATGCGTCTTCGTTTTGCTTGCGACGAAGCCCGGGATCAGTTTGCGCCACTGCGCTCACGAGAATGCGCGCGATGGGACCCGTAGGTTGATCTTCGTTCGCCGCATCGTCGAGCGAAAGTTCCGCTGCACGAACGGGCGAGGGGGTTGTGGCCGAACCGCGCTTTGGAACCTTCGCAAGCACGTAGGCCACCCACGCACACAACGCAGAAATGATAACCACTGCGGTTACATAAAGGGCCTTTGGATCGGCCACTGTGCTGTTCATCGCCATGGGAACGAATGTGTCTTTGCTCGAGTACTCAACCCTGCTCGAAAAGCCAAGTTCCTCGGCGGCTCACTCCACTCGAATTTCGACATTTTCCTTGCGTTCGTCAAATATGTGACTAATTAGTCACATGTGATGGATCACGAATTCGACATCGTATGGAAGGCCCTTGCCGACCCTACGCGCCGCGCGCTGCTCGACCTGTTGCGCGACGGTCCCCGAACCACGGGCTCTCTCTCGGTGGAGTTTGAGGTCACACGGTTCGGCATCATGAAGCACCTCGCAGTGCTTGAAGACGCCGGCTTGGTGCTCGTTCGCCGGCGCGGACGCGAGCGCTGGAACCACCTCAACGCCGTCCCGATTCAGCACGCGTATGAACGGTGGCTATCGCCGTACACAGCTCGGTGGGCCTCCTCACTTTTACGCCTCAAGGAAGTTTCCGAATCACAAAAGGAATTCGTCATGCCAACAAATCCAGAAGACAAAACCACGTTTGGTCGAATGCACATTGAACAAGAAATTCTCATCGAGGCATCGCGAAAGAAGGTGTTCGACGCCCTCACCCGCGACGTCGGCGCATGGTGGGGCAAGCCCTATGTCAGCTCAGACACATCCAAGGCTCTTGTGATCGAGGCTCATGTCGGCGGTCGTTTCTACGAAGACTACGGCGACGGCGATGGCGAACTGTGGGGCATGGTTACGCAAGTGAAACGTGGCGAACGGCTTGAGATCACCGGTGCGTGCGGCATGAGCGGCCTCGTACATGGCAAGTTCGAGTTCGATCTCGTCGAGAAAGGCTCAACCGCGACGTTGCTAAAGTTGTCTCATCGCGGCATGGGCGACGTGGGCGACGAGCGCAAGGCGATGTACGATGCTGGTTGGCGTGACTTGCTTGGAACACGACTCAAGGCCTTCGTAGAAACCGGAAAACGCTATGGCCTGGGGCACGAACCGCCGAAGTAAGGTTCACGCGCAGTCTGGCGCTATTTCTTCGCGGCGGTCTTGACGCCTGCGTCCGGGGCATCGCCTTCGATGGCCACCAGCTCGACTTCAAACTTGAGTCCAGCGTCTTTCGGGATGCTGTCGCCGTGACCGGATGGTCCGTAGCCGAGATCGGACGGAATGACCAACCGACGTTTACCGCCAACCCTCATCCCAACGACGCCTTCGTCCCAACCTTTGATCACTTCGCCCTTGCCGATGGTGAAGCCGAACGGCTCGCCCTTATCGCGCGAGCTGTCGAACTGCTTTCCGTTCATCAGCGTCCCGGTGTAGTGCACCTTCACCTTGTCGCCCGTTTTCACTTCCTTGCCGGTTCCGACCGCGTCGTCTGTAATCTCGAGCTTGGAGGGTCCGGGTGGAAGAGGCGGAGCTTGTGCGGGCTTGAACTCGCTTGGAGGCGGTTCATCAACCTTCTTGTTACAGGCCATGACGGAGGGCGTGGAGAGAGCGAGTAGCAGGGAAAACGCAAGGGGACGCATGACCGAGATGGTTACCAAATGCCCGCGGTTTCACCAAGCACTCTTATTAGGGCACCTTCACGTGCACCACGTCGCGAGCGACGAACTGAAGAAGGGCCTCGAGCTGCGGCCTTGTGACATCGACCGTGAGATTCACGTGCTTGCCGTTGCGATTGAGTCGTGCGTTCGCGAGGATGTCACCAATGGCGCGCGGGATGGACTTGAATAGGCTACCCAACGAC
>JAHFDX010000484.1 GCA_023248785.1 Myxococcales bacterium | reverse complement strand
AGTTAGGCGACTCGACCGCGCAAACCGGGCGGTCGCGCTGTTCCCAAACGCGAAGACGATATTTACGTCGGCTTACGCGACCCGACCTGGTCTGCGTGCCGACGAACTCGCCCTCGAGCGTGGGCGCCAGGCCATCCGGAACATACCCTATGAAAAGATCCGTGCCTGAGTCGCGTGCGAGCCAAATTGAAATACGTAAATTCGACAAATAAGTCGAAATATTACATACTATTCTGGTGGCCCTCTCCGAACGCCCAACCGTCGAGTTCTGAACGACAGTCCGTCGAGTCGGAGCTTTGCGATTAAGGGAGGGGCAGCGCTTCGCTTTTTCTTTGGCAGCGTGCGCTATTCCGAAGACATCGATCTGAACGTGCTCCACGTCGCCAAAGACACACTCCAGAAGAGGATGCGCAAGGCGCTCGCTTCGCGGTCGCTCGCGTCAATGCTGGCGGCGAAGGGGATCGCCATCGCGAAAGTCACTGAAGGCAAGCAGACCGAGACGACACAGCGCTGGAAGGTGGAGCTCTCGGCGAGCGGGAGCCGTGGGGTTGTCCGGACGAAGGTCGAGTTCTCGCGGAGGGGACCGGACACGGGCGAAGGGATCGAGTTCGGCGCGGTCGACGTTCGCATCGCCCACGCGTATGGCATCGTCCCGCCTCTTTTGCACCATTACTCGGTTGCGGAAGCGACGCGACAGAAGATCGACGCACTCGCCGATCGTAAGGAGACGCAAGCGCGCGATGTTTTCGATCTGGATCTCCTCTTTGCCCGCAAGCCCGCGCTGCACGTTGACGAAGAACTGCGCGAGCAGGCGACATCGTCGGCGGAACGCGCCGTGAGCCTGACGTATGACGAATACGCCGGACAGGTCGTGGCGTTCCTCGAGTCCGAGTTCCAAGAGCTCTATCGAGATCGCGCGCACTGGGATGCGATGCGGGAGCGGGTTGTCGCTGCGCTCCACGCAATCATGCGTGATGAGGGGACTCGATGAGCGCCTCCGCCGATCTGAAACGCCTGATCACGCTCGGCGTGCCGGTCGTCACCACCTCTCAGGCGGCGGCAGTTTTTCGTGCGAGCGTGGGTGCCGCGAATAAAACGCTTTCACGCCTTGCCCTTGCGGGCCTTGTCTTGCGCATTCGACACGGGCTCTGGGCGACGCGGCCTGCCCTGGATCCGAAAGTCCTTCCCGAGTACCTAACCCAACCGTGGCCGAGTTACATCTCGCTTCAGACAGCGCTCTACGCGCACGGCATGATCGAACAAATTCCGAGCGTTATTTTCGCGGTGTCGCTCGATCGGGCGCGACGCATTCGCACGTCCGTGGGCACATTTTTGATTCACCACGTCGCCCCTGAGTTCTTCGGTGGGTTCGAAGAGAAGGGCGGTGTGAAGATGGCGACGCCGGAAAAGGCCCTTCTCGACATGCTGTATCTCTCGGGAACACGCGCGCGCATGCTGTCCGGCCTTCCGGAGCTCGAGCTGCCTCCGCGGTTTCGAATGCATGTCGTGAAGCAATGGCTCGCGCGTGTGCCCAACGCCCGAACCCGCACGCACATGAAGCGCAAGCTCGAACTGGTGGCAGCACAATTTCGCAACTCGTGAATTCGGGGCGGACACGAGCAGATTGTGCTTTGCGGGGTCGCGGTCTCCCGGTCTCCCGAGGCTCGCCGAAGCAAAGGTAGGAAGGAGGCGTGCATTGGGCTGCGCCTACCAATCGGCCCCAAAACATCGATTGATGTTTCAATTGACAATTCATGCCAGGCCCGATTGACTGGGGAGATGGTCCCGCGTGTTGCTGCGGCTTCCTTGCGCTCCCTCGCGAAGTGGGCTCCTGTCGTGGTGGTCACGGGCCCGCGCCAATCGGGCAAGAGCACCCTTTGTCGGATGACTTTCCCGTCGCGGCCGAACGTGTCGCTCGAGCCGTTGGACGTTCGAGAGGCGGTGCGCACAGACCCGCGGGGCTTTCTGTCCGAGCATCAGAAGAAGGGCGTCATCGTAGACGAGGTGCAGCACGTTCCCGAGCTTCTGTCGTACCTGCAAGATGAAGTCGACAAGAATGGCAAGCCTGGGCGTTTCATTCTGACGGGATCGCAGCAGTTCGGTTTGACTCAAGCCGTCAGTCAGTCTCTCGCAGGGCGTGCGGCGATGCTGGAGCTCCTACCTCCGAGCCTGTCGGAGCTCCGCGCCTTTGCCGGCTTTCGCGAGAATATGTGGGATGTCATCGTCCGGGGATCGTACCCCCGGATCTACGATCGCAAACTCCAAGCCCGAGAATGGCTTGCGGACTATATCTCGACCTATGTGGAGCGCGACGTACGGCAAGTCCTGCGCGTTGGGGATCTGCGCACGTTTGCTTCGTTTTTGCGACTGGCTGCGGGTCGGACGGCCCAAGAGTTGAACCTGTCGACGTTGGGCGCCGATGCCGGTGTCAACCACAACACGGCGCGCGCATGGATGTCGGTGCTTCGGGCAAGCTACGTGTGCTTCGAGCTGCCGGCGTGGCACACGAATGTTCGAAAGCAGCTGATCAAAGCTCCGAAAGTTCACTTTTTCGACACGGGCGTCGTTTGCTATCTGCTCGGCATTCGAAGTGCCACGGAGCTTAAGACACATCCCCTTCGCGGCGCGATCTTCGAGACGTGGTGCGTGTCGGAGCTTTACAAGAGCTTCGTCCATCGTCGAAAGAGACCGCGATTTTTCCACTACCGGGATGCCAAAGGGCTCGAAGTAGATCTCGTGTCGGACGAAGGAGCGAGAGTTCGCCTATTCGAAATGAAATCGGGCGCCACAATCGCGGGCGATTTCTTCGCTGGCGTCGACAGGCTTCAAGCCCTTCTCGAAACGAAGAGTGGCGTAGTCCGCACGCACGTCGTTTATGGCGGCTCAACGACGTCGACGCGACGTACAGCTCGCGTGGTTCCATGGAACATGCTCGAGCCGCGGTAGCCGAGCTACCCAAGCCCAATCCCCGCTGACGCAAATTGATACATCGCTTCCTGCTCCACCGCGGGCAACGCTTCCTTTTGCAGAAGCAAGGTTCGCGCGGCCCACACATCCCGAAAAATGCGGTACGCAAGCGCCGTCTGATCCAGGTAGTCCACGCCGGCCGAGCCTCCAGTTCCGGTTCGCCTTCCAAGCATGCGCTCGACCATGCGCGCGTGCAGCTGGCGAAACACCACGAACGCCTGCTCGAGTGCAATCACCGCATCGAGCAACTCGCGCGGCCACGCAAGCAACGGAAGCTCGCGATAGCTTTCAATGAACACGACCGCTGCGCGCACACGACGGCAATGCGCGCGGGCCTTTGGATCGACCACATCGGTGGCATCAAGAAATCCTGCGGCCGACGCTCGCTCGGCTGCGTACCGCGCCTGGATGCGCTCTTCATCGGCGGCGGATGCTGTGGCTAGCGCGACCTTGAGCAGGCCGTCTGTTTCGCGTTCGTGCGCGGCAAGGAAGGAAGCAATGAACGCGGATACACATGCCGCGTCGTCTTTTGAGTCGGGGGTGCGACCTTGAATCGGTGTGCGGTAGAGCCATTCGCCGAGGGCTTCGCGAAGACTGGGTGCATCCGCCTTGCGACGTTCCACACGAGCCAACGCGGGCGATACAGAACCGTCGTGGTTACGAAGTGCAGTGAGGTACGAGCCTTCGTGGCCCATCGAGATGCGCTCTTCATCCAAAAGACCGAGGAGTACCTCGATCTCGCGCAACTGCGCCGATTGAAAGCCACTTGCGGGAAACAACTTGTTACGAAACGACAGAAAATCGCGCGTCGTCATCGTTTCCATGAGCTCAAAGTGCCTGCCTGCGAATCGCAGGATGGACTCCGTTCTTCGCAACGAGCGAACCGCATGCGCGAG
>JAHFDX010000483.1 GCA_023248785.1 Myxococcales bacterium | reverse complement strand
TGGACTTCTGGCGATCGGTTGGTTCGGATACGCCCGCAGGCGATTTCGAGGGCCGCAAATTCCAGCCAATACGTAATGTGCTACGGCCCAGGCTCGACGGTGGTTGCGCATGTCAGCCATTGTGCCACATTGGCGCCATGACTACCGGGACGCGTTGGCTACCCCTCTTCTTAATGGTGCTACCCCTCGTTCCCGCATGCAGCGTCGAAACCCCACCGGCGGAGGAAGAGCTCAGCGAAGAAGCGCTGTCGACTCGAATGTCGGTCACGTCGATCAAGAGCAAGCGCGTGTACGAATCATTGAGCGTCGAGGGGGGCGGTTTTGGTCAAGCGGGGCGCACGATGAAGTTTCTTATCGACGCACGCAACGCGAACGCAAAGAAGGCGTACTTCATCAACAGCAACTACAAGGTGAATGGCAAGACGCCCGACTACGTAAAGTACCACTACTACTTCGCGCAAAAGCAACTCGGCATCACCGAAAGCAACGCCGAGTTCAATGATGCGACGTACTTCACGGACAAGAAACGCTTCTATGCCGGCACGATTCAAACCTACCAACTTGAGGAAGGCCAAGAGCCGATCATCGCCGTGCAGCTCTATCCGGACGATGTCATTCACGAGCAAGGCATCGCCATACTGATCAAGATCATCAAGGCGCAGTTCCGAATCAAAGGCGCGCGCATGGCGTTCGTTGCGGGCGGTCCGCAGCAATCGTTTGCGACGGTGACGAATGATCTTGGTGATCTCGGCTACGAAGCGATGACGATTGAAAAGGTCCTTGGGGCGGTGAAATATCTGCCGCTCAACCCGGGCGAGGCGTGGGGCTACCTGCGAATTTTTCCGGCGGACTCGGGTGAACTTCGCCCCACGGATATCGTCGTGTTCGATGAACTTCCGCTCGATCTCTCGGTGGTGGCGGGCAGCATCACCCGCGTCTTTCAAGACGTGACCTCGCACGTAAATCTCAAGTCGAAGGAACGTGGCACACCGAATATGGTCATGCGCGATGCGTCGCCGACGAATGCGACGCTTGCTGCATTCGCGGACAAGCCGGTTCACCTTGTGGTGGGCAAGACGGGGTACACGATCGAGGCGACAACCGACGTTGTCGTTCAGCAAAAACTAAGCGAGCGGACAAATAGGCCGTGGATCCAGTTACCTGCCATCAACGAACCCAACCTCGTTTGGTACGATCAGATGTGTCCTTCGCTCACGGAAGCGTGCGTTTCGCAGGGCAACCGGTTCGGTGGGAAAGCGGCGGGTCTTGGATTTCTTGTGAATAAGAACGTGCTCGGACGAAAGAGCCAAGTCGGATCGCAGAGCGCCAAGCTTGGGTACGATCTCGTGCCGCAAGGATTTTCGATTCCAGTTCAGTGGTATCGAGACTTCGTGGCCGCACCTGAAAATGCGGGGCTCAAGTCGAAGCTCGACGCGCTCATTGAAAAGGAAAAGCAAGGCAACCTGTCCCCGAACGAGCGCCGCGCTCTGTCGTCGCAAGTGCAGCTCTTGTTCTACAAGGCGACCGTTCCGGCTGCGCAACTTGCAAGCGTGAAGGGCCAGATCGACAAGCTGAAGCAGCTCGAGCCGGCAATGGAAAAACTCAAGATTCGCTCGAGTGCGAATGCGGAAGACATTCCGAACTTTGACGGCGCCGGTCTCCACGACAGCTTCAGTGCAAAATTGTCGAGCACGGACAATCCCGATCTTTCGTGCAGGCGCGAGGAATCGCAAGACGGCGTCGTGACCAAAGTGGATATGAAACCGAAAACCGTGCAGTGCGCAATCAAGGGCGTGTACGCAAGTCTATGGAACACGCGTGCGATCGAAGAGCGATCGTTTGCCCGCCTCGACCATGCGACGGCGAGCATGGGGATTGCTGTAGTTCCGGCCTACGACAGTGAAAGCGAAGTAGCGGCCAACGGAGTCATCATTACTCGCGCGGTGAACAGTGAAATCCTCGCGTACACGCTCGGGATCCAGAAGGACAACAACCTCGTAACCAATCCCGACCCGGGCACCATTGCCCAGATGACGCTTGCGACGTTCAGTGGATACGATCGGCCGACGCGCCTTACCCTCACGCGCTACGCAACACCTGTAAAAGACGCCGCACCGCTTACGTCGAGCGTGATGACGGAAGCGCAGATGGCCCAGGTCGTTGAACTCGCGAAGGTTGTCGAGATGGCATATTGCCGAGTGAAACCCGGCTACTACGACAGCGACTGCCGCTATGTGTGGCTCGACGAGACCAAGCCGCGCGCACTCGACATGGAGTTCAAGTTCCTACAGAACGGGCAGTTCGTGTTGAAGCAGTCACGCGAATTTCACGGGCAATAAGCTCGAGGGGAGCGGCCCTAAAGTGCACGTTTGATGAAGAGGGGCCATCGTTTTGGCGCATCCGGGGAGGGGGGCGTACACTTCGTAGTGTGGAATCGGACACTGTCGATGACGTCGAACTCTTTGGCGCAATCGAGCGATCGGGTGCGCGCGCTCTGCTCATCGGTCGCGGAGCGCTTGTTGCACTCGGCCTTCCAGTTATCACGGGTGACTATGACTTCTGGTTGCACATCGATGACATTGAAGTGTTCAACGGCGCGCTCCAAGCGCTCGGGCTCGAAGCCAACCGAACAGCGGCGGAGGCTCGTCAGCGTGGCCGGTACGTGCTCGAGAACGGTGAGCGGGTTGATGTGATCGTTGCGCGAAACATTACGGCAATCGATGGTGACTGCGTGGCTTTCGACGATTTGTGGAATCGACGCGAAATTATTCGTGTTGGAACGACAAGCGCCTACTTGCCCACAATTGCCGATCTCATTCGCACGAAGCGTTTTGCCGCTCGACCGAAGGACGCGGAAGACATCCGCCAGCTCGAAGAACTTCGGGAGAAAAGCGGTGGCTAATGCAAGCGAACATCTCAAAGTGGTAGCACTCGCCGAGCGCACGCTCTCTAAAGAGGAGTTGGATGCGTATGTGAATGCGCCCAAGACGGACGAGGAGCGTCAAGAGATTCTCGAACTTCACGCGTGGTTCGTGCGGCGCTATCCAACTGTTCTTGAGCGCTTCGCCTACAATCGACGAGCGCATCGACGATGGCAGCAACTTCGGCAACGGACCGGATCCGACAACACAAAGTGAATCGCTATGGATTCGCGAGCACCGCCAATACCGGGAAGGGCGGCTGCTTGCCATCTGTCATCGCAAGGTATGAAACCTGCAGCTTCAAATCCGACGTCGGGGTGAGGTGCACGAAATCGTCGAGTACACCTTCCTCCGCTGCTGTCAGAGGTGTGCCGTCAGGCCAAAGAAAGGTCACGTCACGCGCGGCTTCCCGCGTATCCCAATCGCCATAGTCGACGACGTTCGCATCGCCCGTGCGTGCGCCGTGGGCGTAAATGACCCGCTTTGGGCCGAGAAACGGAAACGTGCTCGTCGGATCCTTGCCCGTCTGATCGCTCGGTGTGCCGAAATACATTTTGTAATGCGCACCCCCTAGATGAAGCGGGCTCGGCGCTTGCGCGTCCGTGAGCACGAGGGGACAGCCATCTTGACCTTTTTGCGCTTTCCAGCCAGCGCCGTCCCAAACGGCGTACGCCTGATTGTGTCTGGGCGTTGTGCAGCCCGTCACTTCGTCAATCGTTAGCCACATGAACGTGCCAACCTCGCCGGACCACCGCCAGTCGTCGAGCGTACGAACGCCGATTTTGAACTGCCTCACGTTAGGCAACGCAACGCCAAAGTCTCCAGGATCGCCACTGACGCCAATGGCGAGCGAGGCTGCGCAAGGTCCTCCCGCGGCGTAATCTGTTTCTGCCTGACAGCGGTTGGAAGAACCCGAGTTGAAGTCGCGACCGACGTAGCCGTCCGCGGAATC
>JAHFDX010000482.1 GCA_023248785.1 Myxococcales bacterium | reverse complement strand
CATCATCTTCACGCGCTCGAGTAAATCACGCGCCGACTCGGCCACACTCCCGGCACGCGTTACTTCAGCTGCAAGATGCCCAGCGAGCGCAAGGTACATGTCCGTTGCCGCAAGGCGCAAACCACCACTCCGGTCGGCTACAAGCAAGACGTTGGACAACACAGGCATCGTGCTCTTGCGCTCGACCACGCCTTGAACCCGTGCAACGAACCGAAGCAGGTCCTTCTTGGCGACAGTCAGTTCCATAGAGAGATGTTCATTAAATTAAAAGAAGAGTGGTGTCGATAGGCGCTGTGGAAACGGGGGAGAATTCTCTTTCGCAAAAGATCCTGACAACTTAGGTACCACGCGTGAGGGGGAAAGAGGCGGACAAGGAATGGGGTACAGCCTGTGGGAAAGGCGAGGCGAGAGGATCCACAGGGCCGTCCACCGCCGTCTGCGCACGTTATTCCAGGTACCTTTCGGCAGGTTATTCACAGCCCTTTTTTTGTTGAGGCTCTTCGAGTCTCAGAAGGAGCGCAAGCTCATCAACGAGCTCGCGCTTTGTACGATCGTAGGTTTGTGGGCCTATTTCGCCTTGCAGATGGCCCTCTTCCACGTGCCCCAAATCGGCCAAAATGCGAGCCTTTTGTTCAACGTGACGGTTTGTGGCCCCGCGACGTGCCCAGACGGCCCATAGCAGCGTTCCGAGCGCTGCCAACCCGGCCACGGATGCAACCAGCTGTTCATAGGTGAACGAACCTAGGACGCGTCCTAGGCCCGGTGCGGGCAGGTTCGAGAGCGTGAGCGAGAGTGTTCGCGTGGGTTCTTCACCCGGGCGAAATTGGCGTTCTGTGACCAAGAACCGATCGCCACGTTGGGATGTTTGCAAAGTGGCTGCGGGAAATCCGTTCGCACTCAATGTAGCGCCTGGGATGACACCTGTAGCAACGCGCATGACGGCGACGTGCGGAGGCAAACCCACGTGCGCGGTGACTTCCTCTTGGCCGCCATACGGAAGCTGCCACTTAAATGTGACCGAATGTTGTCCGGGTGCAAACGTTCCGCGAAGGCTTGCGCCTTGCCCAATGATGGGAACGACGCTCTGATCGCTCATCGTCGTTTGGCCCTGAATGGCGGTGGCGTCTTTGGGGAGGGAGAGAGAAACGTCTTCGGCGAGCCAAGCCACCATGCCCAGGTTGTAGATGTTGAATACTTCTTCAAACTGAATGCGATCATCGCGAACTTCCGCGAACACCATCGCTTCCATGGCGACCTTGGCTTGCTTGATGTCCTTCGCGACTGGGTACACGTGCAGAAGTACGTCGTATCCGGCGGCTTCGCTGAGAGGAAACGGGGGAGCAAAAAACACGGCGCCATCTTTGAATGCGCGTACGCGATACGCCGTGCCAGAAGCCGTTGAGAGTCCGGAAAATATGGCTTGTCCGTGATCGTCGGTCGGGATCGTTTGCTGCTCACGATGTTCGCCCTTGGCCACCGAGTTTGAAAGGATGCCCAAGATGACCATCTGGTTTGTGACCGGATCGCCCAGCGCCGTGCGAAGGCGTACCCGAATGGATCCCGCGGCAATGTCCGGACTCTCCATCGCTTTGTCTTGCGGGGCATCGAAGAGCGCATGCGGATTGGAGGGCTCGGTTGGCTCGGTGTGACCGTCGATGGATGGATGGCCTGCGGGCATGGAGCTGGAACCAGAGGGAGAATTCCCATCACGGGCAAAAGACGCGGAGGCAGTCAACGCCAGAAGCGACAGCAAGACGAACGCAGGGGGGAGGTGTCGCCTCACGACGTTTCCTTTCCGCACGCTTTACAAAAGCGTGCGTCCGCATCGTTTTTGGTGGAGCACAAAGGGCACACGCGTCCGTCGGCGGGTGCAACGCGCGTATTTGCCTGCCGCACGAGCTCTTCGGCGCGTTCGCGATACGGACCGATCCAGTCATCGATTTCCGATAGAACGGACGAGAGCTCTTGACGCTTTCCGCGCGCGAGTTCGGCGTAGTCGATGTCGGAGGTTCGACCGAGTTCGTGCTCCTGCTCAAGGTCCTTGAGTTGCTTCAAGAGCTGGCGTTTGCGATCGAAGAGCGGCCCTTCGAAGAGCGGCCCGTCAAACCCGGGCGCATCGATTGGATCAGGCTGCGAAGGTTCAAGATCAGAGCTCAACTCGCGCAAGCTCGTCCAGAGAAGGAGGATGGCGGTGAAGAGCACAATACCCGAAAGCCACAGAAGTGCAGGCCCGGCGCCAAACAGAGTGGCGAGCACCATCGAGCCGAGCAGGCCCAATGTGGCGGCGAGTTTGCCGACAAACGCGAGCGCTTTTCGCTCATTCATCGAAGCGGCGGAGTTCATCGTCAATGCGTGCGTCGTCGGTAGGGGTGGAAGAAAGAGCGTTGCCCTTGTTCATCTTTCGCGAACGCCTTGCGAACCAAATGAGGCCTATCGCGGCGAACCCAATGGCGCCCACTGGAATCCAATATACCAAGCGAAATCCGCCCGAATACGGTGGAACGGCAAGGCCTTCGGGGCCAAAGCGCTTGCCATACTCGTCGACGAGGGTGGCGGTCGACTTTCCCTGTTGGAGTTGTTCGCGAAGCTCCGATCGCATGTCGTTTGCATAGTCGCACCCGCATGTCGAAAGAAGTTCGCGCTGGCATCCTCCACACATGCAGCGAAGCTGGGAAAAGAGAGCACGCTCGGTTTCATTTTCGATGTGCACCGTGCCCGAATGTTGCGATGGTTTCGCTTGCGCAAAGGCCGACGAGGGCGCCGAGGCGAGAAAAAATCCGATGGCGATGCTTGCTGCAACCGCGGCCGCACCCCGTGCCGCGGCCCATGCGCGCGATTCGTTCAGCTGCAATTGTGGCCAGAGGCATACGATCGAACCGAACGCAAGAAGCACCGCGCCAATCCAAATCCAACTGACCCACGGATTGATGTGTACTTGAAACGACGCGACTTTCGTCTCCGGATTGATATTGCCAAGGACGACGTAAAAATCTGCGCGCAACGAGCGAGCCATCGCTACTTCGGTCGTGGGGTTGGAAGACATGCGCTTGTAAATGAACTTCGCAGGGGAGATCCGCTTGGCCGGCCCGCCGTCACGGCTCACGCCAAGGTCGGCGAAGATCATCATCTTTTCGACGTCTTCTTCGCGACGCGGACCTTCATAATGCATCGTGTATGTGGCCGAGGCCGGAGACACGCGGAGATCGCCGTTTGGCAGCGTTTGTGTGACCGATTGCGCAAGCGTGACGTACTCGCCCGGCTTCATCAAAAGTTCGCGGCTCACGTTCCACGCACGTCCGACAAATCCAACGAACATAAGAACGATGCCCGCGTGCACGATGTACCCGCCGTACCTTCGTCGTGCGAGCGCGGGGAGCGTGACGAGGGTGTACAGAAATCCCGGGAAAACCCCTGCCCACCAAAGCGCTTTCGGTACGTCCTTGTTCGCACCGGTTCGTGCACGCGCGCGAAATAAGAAGACGAACTCTTGGACGATGACGGTAGCGTTGAACGCTGACAGCGAGAGGCCAATCCACGGCAGATTCGCGTTTGTGATCTGAAGCACGCGCGCGAAGCCTCTCGGCAGAGTCACGATGGCCGGCGCAAACACGATGGCCGGGTAGCCGAAACGGTTGCCGAGCAAGAGGTGCAACGCAGCCACGGACACAAGCGCGAGGCTGGGCGCAAGGAGCGATCGCAAAAGTGAGCGACCGCTTGTTTTTGTCCAACCAAACAACGTGCCTATGCCCATGAGTGAGTAAACGAGGAGCCCCACGGGAGGCACCATCGCGTCGTAAAACGGCGGGCCGAGCGACGCCTTGGAATTGTCGACCCACTCGGTGAGCATCGGGTACGTCGTCAAGAAAAATACAA
>JAHFDX010000481.1 GCA_023248785.1 Myxococcales bacterium | reverse complement strand
CCCTTCATGGTACGGCCTCCACACGGCGCGCCGCGGCTGCTAACGATCGAAAGGCGAGCTTTCGTATCGACTCGCTTGCCAACGCGACAACGATGATGAGCGCGGCACGCAAGATATCCATGACCTCCATAGGGACAAGCGCATTGATTGCGAGCCCACCTTGTTCGAGAGTCGCCAACAAGAGAGCGGCTGCAATCACACCAATCGCACTTCGCCTTGCCAAGATGGCCACAGCAATTCCGCTAAATCCAACGCCCGCACCAAGTCCATTCTCAAAATAACCTTTGTAACCAAACACGGTACCTATCGCGACCAAACCGGCTAACGCGCCGGAGACAACAAGCGCTTCCACTTCGCGTCGCTGCACGGGAATTTTCGCTGCCAAACATGCATCGCGCCCCTGTCCGAGGAGGCGTAATTCGAGAAAAAAGAGTGCCCGTCGCTCGAGCACAGCCACGACGCCGCAAAGCGCGACCGCTACAACAAAGGCCACACTGGCCCCGCTCTCATGAAAAACAGAAAGACCCAACGAATCGAGCATGGCAAGCCGCGTGCTCTTGGGGACGTCGGCGGTTCGAACAGTGCCCTTCAATGCAATTTGCGTCGACAGAGCCCACGCGACATAAATGTCGGCAAGGCGGTTCATCATGATTGTGGAGACGACCTCATGCGCACCCCATTGCGCCTTTAGAAACGCCGGAATCGCGGCCCAAAGAGATGCCGTCACAATCGCGACCGCAATCACAAATGCGATTGCGATGGGTCCGGGTACAGAAGCCGGGATGTGGGTTGCCACTACAGCAGCCGCAAGTGCACTCACTGCGGCCTGGCCTTCGACACCGATATTGAAGAGACCTGCACGAAGCGCCACGAACACCGCTAATCCGGCGAAAATCAAGGGAGTTGCCTTCGCAATGATCCGTCCAATTCCGTAGGCAGTTCCCCACGTTCCTTGAAAGAGGAGCGCCGTCGCGCGCGCGGGAGACTCTCCGTAGAACCAAACGATGGTGTTGAAGAGCAACCACACACAAGCAATTGCCGCCACGACCACAAACGCAAAGGCGCGCCGTTCGGCTGTCACGACACACCCGCGTCTGCAGATAGCATGGCTCGTCCGAGCTCTTCGTCGGTCGCGGTCCGAGGAAATTCGCCAACGAATTCCCCCTTTGCAAGCACCACGATCCGATGGCAAAGCCGTCGAAGCTCGGACAGGTCCGACGAGATGAGAACAACGCCGGCACCTTTCCTTGCACACGAAGAAAGCGATTCGTGAACGACGTGCGATGCTGCAACGTCGACTCCGCGCGTCGGATATGCCGCGATGAGAACGGTCGCGCCTTGCTCCACCTGGGCACGAGCGCGCTCGACGACAAGTTTCTGCTGATTGCCTCCCGAACACGCCCGAGCCACGAAGTGAATATCCATCGGGACCACGCGCGCGCGCGAAATGCGCCGCTCTGCTTCGGCCTCCAGCGCGGAAAACGAAAGCCACCCGTTCCGCGCAAAACGCGAGTGCTCCCCTAAAAGCAGATTCTCGCCCACGCTCGCATCGAGCACCAAGCCGTCACGCTGACGATCCGGCGGAATGATGGCCACACAGGTCGCGCCTTGGACCGCACCAGAATCGGGCACTTCGAGCCCTGCTAAGAGGCGCACAAGTTCGGCCTGACCGCTTCCGTCAATTCCAGCGATCCCGAGTACTTCCCCTGCAGCAAGCTCGAACGACACATCCCTCAAGCGAGGCCATTGCCGCAGGTTCTGGACGCGTAACGCAAACGCCGCACCTTCTGGAACTTCGGGCACCTTTGCGATCTCAACAATACCGCCGTCGCCCATCGCCTCTTTCGTGAGAGCATCAAGGTCCACAGCACCCCGTTCGATGCGATGAGACCCCGTTACATTTCCTTTTCGAAGAACAGTCACGGAATCGCCGTACCGAGCGACTTCATCAAGCTTGTGTGTGACAACAATCACATTCGCCTGATTCGCAGCAAGCTCGCGAAGGACGCGATATAATGCACTTGCCTCGCTTGGCGCGAGAATCGCTGTCGGCTCATCCAAAATGAACACCGACGCATTTCGAAAGAGCGCTCGTGCGATCTCAAGGCGTTGACGTTCACCGACCGATAGCTTTTCCACGCGCTCATCCAAATCAAGTTCACTTCCAAGCGCCCTTAGGGCTCGTTTTGCGCGTGTGCGTGCCTCGACCCATTGAATGCGAAAGGTCTTGGGAACGTCGCCAATAACAAAATTCTCGAGCACGGTAAGTGCGTCAAAGAGCGCATAGTGCTGCGTGACCATCGTCACACCGCGCTTTACTGCCTCGCGTGCGGTGTGCGGATTGAGCGGCTCGCCATTCAACCTTACCGAGCCAAAGGTGGGTGACTCGATCCCAGCCACCATCTTGAGCAGCGTGCTCTTGCCCGCTCCGTTTTCACCGATCACAAAGTGGATGCAACCTGGATCCCACGTGCACGTCGCAGTCGCAACGGCTCGCTCGCCCCCAAAATCCTTGGTAAGCGCTGATGTAGCCACAGCGACGGACGCAAACGTCGTCACGCGAGTTTACCCAACAGCTGCTATGTCGGCGGGAACGAGCGGGACGTCCGCCGTAACAATCTTCGAAGACCTCGCGGGCCGAAGCTTCCCAAGTTGCGCACCAGCGAGGACGGCCTCGCACAGCGCGGGGTAACTCATTCCCGCAAGCTCCGCGATTTTCGGCAAGAGCGACGTTGGCGTCAGACCCGGCAGCGTGTTGACCTCAAGGACGTACTCGTTCTCGCCCTCTGTAACCATAAGATCCACGCGACAAGCACCCGAACATTCAAGAGCCGCCACAGCGCGAAGCGCGAGATTCACGACTCCGAGCGACCGAGCATGTCCAATTTGGGGCGGAACAATCGCTCCAGCAGTGTTTGGAACGCACATCAACCCGCCGCTCGGCACGCTCTTTGGCGCGACTTCGACCGCTCCCAACACGCGACCATCGAGAACGCCGACATGGATCTCGCGACCTTCCACAAAGCGCTCAACAAGAACCTGTGAAGTGTAACTAAGTTCATTACGAATGGCGCGTTCGAGTTCGCTCAAGTTCCTTGCGAAAGCCACACTCGATCCGTGCCCGCGTGCTTTGACAACAACGGGAAATCCAAACGTCCCGTGAACGGTGGGCACCTCATCGACGCTGTTTTCGTTGATAACGTAGTACGGAGGTGTTGGAACATTGTGTAGGCGGAACAACTCCTTCGCTTTGAGCTTGTCCGTCGCGAGAGCCGCCGCAAGCACACTCGACCCGGTGTACGGAATGCCCATCCACTCGAGCATGCCTTGGATGCAACCGTCTTCGCCGCCAGGACCTTGCAAAACAAGAAACGCAACGTCGATATTCGCCTCGCGAAGCAACACGTCCGCCGAGCGTTCGCCTGGGCCGAAGATGATGCGCACAACGTCACACCCAAGCGATTCGAGTGCATCCGCAACCGCTTTTCCGGTCTGCAACGACACGTGCCGATCTGCACTCATGCCGCCCATGACGACTCCAACGCGTTGCTGCATGCCTATCTCCTCAGCGAACCGGTAACGGGACTGATTCCGCTTCGTTCACCTTGCATCAACGCCCCAACCATTCGCGTTGTTCGCACGCTTTTGGGTTTCTGCGCATGACGTCCTCATGCTGTTTGCGTAGTCCTTGCGTGATGCTTGTCACCCACTCGCCACATCTCAGCCCATATCAGGGGCGCCGCACTCAACGCAAATTCGTGGCGGATGTCAATCGAACTCGACGAGTACAGCCGTGACATTGTCTTTACCGCCACGTTCATTCGCGAGATCGATGAATCGTTGCACGGCTGCGCGACCACCTAGCTCAACGATAGCT
>JAHFDX010000480.1 GCA_023248785.1 Myxococcales bacterium | reverse complement strand
CCTCGATGTTGCAGCGCTTCAGAAGGAAATTGAAAAACGCGTCGAAGGATTTCCGCGCGTACCGGAGGCGCAGAACCTGGTCTGTCGCGTCGCACGATGGAGGTGCTAAGGCGCTCGGAAGACGAGGCGAAGCAGCTCAAAGATGAGTTTAGTCCTGCCGAGCACCTTTTGCTTGGAATGATCAAAGGCGATCGCGAGCTCGATGTCCTTTTCATGCAGCACGGGCAACTGATGCACGAAAAGTTGCTCGCGGCGCTTGCGCATGTGCGTGGCACCTGCGCTCACGTTTCTGCGGCGAGCAAGTTGCCATCGATGGCAAGACGGTACGTGGAGCGCTGTCGGAGGGCCTTGGTTCGCTTCATCTGGTCAACGCGTGGGCGACGGAAAGCGAGCTTGTTTTGGGCCACCTTGCAACGGACACCAAGTCCAATGAGATCACCGCGATCCCCGAGCTGAGCAAGCAGCTCGATGTCCGAGGCAGCGTGGTCAGCCTCGATGCGATGGGGTGCCAGAAAACCATCGTGAAGGAGATTCGGAACGCAGGAGCGGACTACCTTTTCGGATTGAAGGGCAATCAGCCCACCTTGCACGAGGAAGTGCTTTCGGCCTTCGACGAGGCCCCTTCGCGGAGGTAGTCCCGGTCGTACCGAAACCAACGTGTCCGGCGCACTCTAACTCGGCGACGATATCCGAAACGCTGCGCGTCGAGCGGCCGAGAGGGCCATCACTTCTTCGTGCACACGAGCGCGGCAATCTTCTCTGTGCCGGGGCACGCGCTGCCACCGTTAATCGTACCCGCGAGCGACAGAAAGACCGTACCGTCCTCCGCCGTGAGCGAAGCGGCCGTGATGGACAGCATGTCGGTCTGGGGGCCGAGTCCGCACCGCGCGGTGAGGATTTGGTTCGCGACGGCACTGGCAGTGGCCGCAGCGTTCAGCGTGAGGTCGAGTGCGCCGGTCAGTTCCGCATCACCGACATAATGCGCCGTCACTTGCGGGCCGGTCGGCGTGAGCGTCAGGGCGCCTCCACCGCCGGACGAGATGAACGCGTTCTTTCCGTCGAGCGTCGCATGCGTTCCGACCTGGGACGCGCACGCGTACTCGCCGATCGGGAACGGCGCCGCCGACGTTGGCGCGCTGACGGCGGGCGCGGGGCCGCTCGTGCAGCCGATCCACGCGCTTGCCGGTGCGGACGTGTCGCCGCAGTCCGTGTGGCTCGTGAGCTCGCCCCGAAGCGAGACGAAGACGGCACCGGACTCGTACGTCAGCGCGCCCGATGCCGCGTTGAGATTGGTCGGGAAGAACCGTTCGTTGCTCACGCCGACGCCGTAGACGCAGATGCTCGAGCCGAAGCCGCGGGTGCGCTGTGCGCTCGGTGCGAGCGTGGCCGACGCGCTCGTCGTCGTGGTGAAACTCCAGATGGCGCTTCGGCCGTTGTTGTCGATGTACGTTGCCGTCCGCGCCTCTCCGCTCTGCGTCACGGTCAGCGTTGCGCCTGGATCGAAGCCACTTGGGATCAAAAACGGACCCGTAGCGACTGTGCCGAACGCGCAGCGCGAATACGTCCCGATGGGAAACGATGCGCCCGTGTCGTCTGTTGAGGCGCGCGCGTCTTCCGCCGAAACGCCAGCGTCTTTCGCCGCGCCGCCGGTGGCGCCGCCGAGGTTCGTGCGTGCGCCGCAAGCGAGCGCGAATGCGCTGAGCGCAAAGGCGCCGGGTAGACGAAACAAGGAAGGCATCACGCGCGCGTAGCACGTGCATCATCGCGCCTCAATGACCGGCCCTAAGCTCGCGAAAGGCAACGGGTCCGATCTTGGCGTTCCGCACGGAGGTGACTAGTCGCTCCTCAAGCGCCTCTTCGTCAGCTTCAAGAGATTGGTTTTGTCGCCTGCGAGTTCGATATCGCAGCCGTTGATTGCGGTCCGTCATGTTCGCGCCAGCAGTCGTTGGTATGCCAGGTTGTTTAATGCAGAACGGACTTCGGAAATAATGTCGAGCGATCACGATCACCTTTACGACCGAGTCATGTCAGGCAATTCACTCGGTTTGCAACTTCATGCGTAGGATGAGGAAGAGCATCCGAACCTTGTGAACGAGAAGTTCTCAAGGGTGGCGCATGGGGTTCTCTTAATGGGTTAAGGTGGATGGCTTTGATGCCGGTGTGAAACGCGCCAGGGCGTTGAGGGCGAAGATTCTTCGCAAGCCGCATGTGAATCCGGCGCGTCGGCATCGGGAGATGTGGATATGTAACTAGAATGGCTACGTTATTGTGATGGCGAGCCCGGATGGGGAAGCTGGGAAGGGTGTTACGGTCGCAACGACGCCTACTTGCCAGGAGCTCCGTCAAAATTGATTTTCGCATCACCGAAGTGATGCGCGTCGAACAGCGCGCCGTCGCGTTTGGAGCCGTCCTTGCCAGCGTCTTCAGCGGTGGCATCGGGATTTGACGCATCGGGTTGGGCGTCTTCTACGATCGTCGCATCGGGTTGCGAGCCGTCGATTTGCAGCGCCGTATCGGACGACGAATCGTTCGACGTGTCGGCTCGGGTTCCTTGATCGAGCAGCGAGCCGCCTTCGGGACCGATGGGCTCGTTCAACTGCAAGTTCTCCGCCCCCGAGCAGCCGACACTGACCGCTAGTGGCGCGACGACGAGCTTAAGTCTCTTTAGAAAGGTGTCCACGTTGCACTCCCTGAGTGCTCCCAACAAATGAACCCACGTTATGAGAACCACTAAGCGTAGTTGCGTGGAATGTCGAGCTCTCCCTAGAAGGTGACCTCCACGGTAACGCCGGCTTCTTTATCTGGCGACGCTGTGCGCGTCGATCTCTACGCGAGGGTAGCGAAGCCCCAAATGCCAAATCATTGGACGAACTACGGGTGCGTTCAATCTCTTCCATCGGCCTGCACCGCGAATTGCCATTCAGCTGAGGAGCAGGTGTCCCGTTCTATTGAATCACGATGCGACCTTTTCCATTCCTCGCGGTACTCGTGGCAAATGCCTGTTCGACACCAGCAAGTGTCGGTCAAGACGCTGCAAGCCCCGTACGGCAACCAACCGAAAATGCGACGTCAAATCCAGACGGATCCAGTCCCTCTTTCGATGCCGCGTCGCCGGACGGAGGCACCAGTCCATCCGATGGCGCCTCGCCAACCGCCAAGGACGCTGCGGACGATGCCTCCGCTGCTTGTTCGCCTCGGTTTACAGCACACGTAACGGACCTCACATCGGTGTACTCGTTTGCGCCGTTGCCCGCGCTTGCAGCTGGGGTGGCCTACGAAGTTCGTTCGTACGTCACTGTGAAGGAGAGTTATGTGGGCGTGCCGGCGCCGATGTATGCGCCGACAAAAATGAAGCTCGTGGGATCGAAACACTATTCGCCATCGGGAGCACCGCAGGGGTACATAGCGGATTGGCATCTGCACTTTGAATCGGTGTGTGATCCCAATGTGGACATCGATTTCGCGCACGTAAAAGACGTTGCACCCAAGGTTGCGGCCGTATCGAAAACGGCGATCGATTACGTGAGCAGCGCGTACGAATCTGTGAGCTCCCAAGTCGTGTTCGAGGCGGGAGAGATCTTTGGGTATTACATCAAGGGGCTCAACTCGATTGCGTGGGACTTCATCGTTCTCGACCACAGCGTCACGAACACATTCGTCAACCAGGCGCGCTATGCAGGGAGCAAGTTGCTCAACGCGGTTTGTCCGTATGACAAATACGATCAACCACTCAAAGCCGCGTACACGGCACTTCTCGCGGGACCAGGCCAAGCCCCGACAGGATCGATGGAATGTGGCTCCGTCGCGCACGACAAGACGGGGACGGTCGCTGGTGTTTGGTTTCTCAACCCCGATCCGAAGAGCGGCGTTTATGGCA
>JAHFDX010000479.1 GCA_023248785.1 Myxococcales bacterium | reverse complement strand
GGGGGTGCGCCGTAGAGCATCCGATCGAGCGCCGACCCTGGGCCATGGACACCGGCGCGAAGGTGAAGAACGAATCCGAGCAGACCCACCGCCGCCTCGATGGCCGTCACCAACAGGCATGCACGAAGGAATGGCCGGACATCTACCCGCACGATGGCGAGAGCGAGAAAACTGGCGCCGTACGCCGCTGCGACGACCGGAATCCACCCGGACCCACGAAAGAACCCGTTCTGCGCGTGGTCAAAGTCAGACAACTGGAAGTAGTTCTTCCGGCCGACGAGATAGCCGTGTGGCCCGGCGGCTTCCGGCGCGCTCCTCTGGTTCGATGGCATTATCGTCGCCGGCGCTCCTTCCTCTTTCTACCCGATGCCCCCTGCGGCAAGCGCGAGATGAATGCCTCCCGGACCCGCTCGAGGGCCGCCGACCCGTCGAACACGACGCCGAGAGCGAGAAGTGGCGGTACATCGCTGAGGAAGACCTCGTCGCCAACGACGAGACCGATCTCGCCCTGCTTGGCTTCGCGGCCCATCTTTCGAGGGAAGGCGCCACGAGCAGCGAGGGTCCGGTCGTCTTGGATGTCAAGCGAGGTCGGGTAACAGTGCCCTACCATGGGCTAGTCCATGACGAGCGCTCCGTCGCGCTCGCCGCTCTGAGCTTAGTTCTTCACGCAGACCCATTCGTATTCGTAGCAAACTTCGGCAGTCACCGTCATCTCGCCCGTTCCGTCTCCGCCATCCACGTAAGTCGCGACTGAGTTGCAGATGTGGGACCCGACGACGATTGGTTCCAAGTGTTGACCGTCTGGACAGTTGCCTGTCGATTGTTCCACGACGGTGTCGGGCTCGACGAGGATATCTTTGTCTTCAACGATGATCGATCCCGCGTCGGCCGCGATGTCGCAGAACGTGTTGACCTGGGCCAAACCGACGTCTAGCGATGCCATGCGTACTTTGCTGAGGGCGCGCGCCGCGGCGCTGCAGTCGGTTGCACCGCCACGGACGGGAATGGCTGCGCACAGATCGCCGAGAAAGCTGTCGAGCCCGGTGCCTTGCGTGAGCCAGTCTTCTTCGAAGTCCCAGAGCTGCTGAAATCCATCCTTCGCATCGTCAACAAAGTCGTCGCATGTTGTGCTCCCATACCCACCAGAGCTTGTGCTTGCGTGTGCACAGAACTCATAGATTCCGCGCGTGGCCTTTCCGTTCGCGTCATAGAGGCGCGCCTCGACGCAAGAACCAGCCGCGGTGCCCGGCATCACGTTGGCTTCAACATATGCGAAGGAAGCGAGGGTTCGTGACGTTCCAATCGTGAGCGTCTGCGTGATCGGTGTGAGAAGTTGTCGCCATACGTGAATGGCATCGGCGGTGCCGCTCTCGCCTGCTTGGAGCACGCTGCCGTAATGTCCGTAAGAGAGAATTTGGTGAACCGCACCGGTGACCGTGTACCCGCCTTTGCAGCCGTTGCCTGCCGCTGTGCACTTCGTTGCAGAGATCGAATACGTCGTGGAGTCGAAGCTGTTGCCGGTCGTCGCGACGAAGCAGTCATTCACGTTCTTCCCGGCGCTGTCAACGCATCGTGCCCAATAGAGGTAATTGCCAACGATGGAGCTAACCAAGGACGAGTTCAGCGTTTTGCCTCCGAACGTCGTTGTGGTGGTGCCTGCAACTGCCGCAGACTCGGCAGTGCCACTGGCCTCTTGTGTCACGGAACAACCTTGAATCCCCGCAACCAACCCAATGAGTACCCATGATGATTTGCGCATGAACAACCTCGCTCTCCTTGTGGTTGCGGCGCGGCCGCCGCTCTCGTTGGGACACGATGTCACGTCGGGGCTTGCTCTCAAGCGCGGCAGCTGGCAATGGCGTCGTCGATGAAAGGCTGGCGCGCCTTCGAAACGAGAAGGCACTACCGCGAGTTTTTTTTCGCGCGAAATTGTCCCGGCGTCATGCCCGCCCAACGGCAAAATGCGGCGTGAAACGATGCATGCGATGAGAATCCCAATGCTCCTGCCGCTGTTGCAATTGATGAGCCGGGTTGCTTGAGAAGATCGCGCGCGAGTGCGTAGCGAACGTCATCGAGCACCGCGGCGAACGTAGTTCCTTCATCGTCAAGGCGACGCTGAAGCGTGCGGTTGGACACACCGCATGCGCGCGCGAGTTCTTGCAACGTGCCACGCCCAACGGGAAGCAACGTCACTAAGGTATGTCGCACGCGAAGCGACATGCCGCCTGCTTGAGGAAGTGACTCTGCGAGAACGTCAACTTTCTCTTGCACTAGTTTGCGCAGCTTGGGTTGCGACTTCACGCTCGGTCGCGCAAGATCGGCGTTTGGAATCGTGAGCGCATACCTTGGGCCATCGAAGCGAACATGAGGGCCAAACACCCGATCGAAAACGGGATCGCGATGCGGGCGGCGGCGAACGATCGCTGAGACGGGCATGAGTGAACCTCCGACGACGTGTCGTGCGAAGATCATCACCCGGCCTAGCCCAAACTCATAGAGGTGACGCGCCGCGCGCGATGGAAGCGAGCGCGCGATCAGCTCAAACTCGCGTCCGACGCGCGTGTTTCGGGCAATCAATGTTTCGCCCTCGGCGAAGAGCCGACAGAAGCGAACGAGCGCGGTCATGGCTTCTTCAAGGTTGCGGCTCAGCAGAGCAAGCTGAGCGACCCATGAGTCGGCCGCATTTCCGATGCGCTCAGCGACGCGTAAGCCCATGGGGTTCTCAGGAAAGCGCTCTCCGAGATGAAGCCAGATGCGGTCAAACGCGGCTTGAGGAACACGAGCATCGTCTGTTGCCACCACGTGTGGAGTCGTGCCCATTGCCGTCAAGAGCTCGCGCTGAGGAATGCCAAGTGCTTCGCACGCGTGAAGAATGCCGCGTATCAAGTCAACGGAAACAGACGCGGATGAAACGCGTGCGAGGGGCTCCATGTTGCGTGACTGATGATGCACATCGACCTCCGTATCGACGAGAAGTAAATTCGCTTGCTCCATTTGCGGCTTGTGGACAGTTGCGCTGGCGAGCAGCGGGATTGAGGCAATTGTCCGATGCACAGAGGCTCGCGCAGTATGCCGCATGTGTGGTGAAACGCGGTCGTCCGGGTTGATCCTCCCCCGATTGTTGGACAAGTTGTTCATGCCACTTTGGGAGGTGCTCATCCCGCACGTCGAGCATACGTTCGTCAACCAGCTCGCCGGGGAGATCCAGTGGGACGGACGGAAGGACACGTGCACCGCGGTTCTCGACGAGACCGCGATCGCGCAGGAACAGGCCAGGATCAAGAGGAGCGACGACGTCACGTTCCAGCTCGTGCGGGACAATCGCACTGTCAGGAAGGTTTTCGACGTGTGCGATCGCCGGTGCATTCGTGTCCTTGGGCGGATTGGCCGTGGGGTTGTTGCGCGGCCACACGTTAAGGTCAGTGAACGATGCATTGTGCTCGTACGCCACACTGTAGGCGCCGTCGTCAGTCCTACCGAGACTTGATGGATAGTCGGCGAGAGGCTCGACGCGCCAGCTGTGATCAGTGCCAATGCCTGAGCAGTCTCCGTTGTGATCGTGGTCTGCGTAGAAGTCGAGTCGGTAAGGCGGGTTGACCTTCGGCACTGCGTTGCGCACCGAGAGCCCAAAGTCAGGCGAATCGACAGGATCGACGATTCCGCGGCACTGGACGATGTTGTCAGAATCGATAATGCGAAACTCGAAGCGTTCGTCCACGTGCGACTTCATCGCCTTCACACTGAAATCGAGATCGTCGTAGTTCATCGAACCGCGCACAATTGTCGAAAAGCGCTCGAGGTCGAGCACCGCGACGCAGGCCGATAGCAAGAGCGACGAAGCGGAAAAGAAAAGAACGTTGACCTTGTGGCTAGCGGCTCTCATCGCGACACCTC
>JAHFDX010000478.1:2405-3908 GCA_023248785.1 Myxococcales bacterium | reverse complement strand
GGAACTCGTCTGCGCTCGTCCCTCGCGACACGTTCAGCAAGCGAACACAACATTCGGTAGTGCTTCGCTTCACAGACGAAGAGCTCCTCGTAGAATGCCCGAAGATCGTCGCTTGGATCCGTCCAATGGTCGAGCATGAGCCGAAAGCGTTCGCACGAACGGGCTTCGATGACAGCCGCCACCAGGAGGCGATCGACAAGAACGGGCAACGCAGGATCGCGTGGAAGCGTTGCAACCGCTTTTCGTAACTCTGCCGCATACCAATCGATCTCTGGGTTGCCCAGGGCGAGCCCTCGTTGCTGCAGGACGAAAACTACGCGTTCGAAATGATCGAGCTCCTCGCGTGCGAGGGACGTAAGCGCGTGGACGAGCTCCAGGTCGTCGGGGTGCCGAGCAATGAGCGACATGGCGTTGCTTGCGGCCTTGAGTTCGCAAAACGCATGGTCCTGCAGCACGTGGTCAAGCGCCGTGAGCGCATGACCCACCCACGCGGAATCCGTCGGAACCTGCAAGCAGAGCATGCAGCTTCTTTAGTCAATCCCGCGGGTTACGGCGAGCCTTGCGCTTGGTTTCGTTTGCGGATGCCAAAGAAGCCGCCCACAGAGGCCGACAGCGTTGCAAGGATGACAAGGCCCACGATGGTCCACGACGCAGGACCGCTCGCAACCGTGAGCACAGCGACGATGAGTGCGGCGGCAAACCCCGAGAGCGCGCATTCACGCGTAGAAGCGTTGCGATCGCCCCACCGTCCGACAAGGTAGGCGCCCGCGATGCACCCGAGAACGAGTGCGAGCATGGGCATGCCAATCACGACGCCCGTGAGCTTCCAGCGATCGACGCCCGTGAGCTGAGCAACCCGCGCGCTGATGTCTGCGGCGCTTGTGTCGCTGCCAAACTTCGCTGCGATCCACCGTTGAACCAACGCTTGCGCAATGTATGTGAGGAGGACCCACGCAAGAAGGATCGCGGCGGCCCCGAAGCCCACCCAATGCCACGGCGGTCGGAGTTCCGTGGGATCTTCCGGCGGAGCGGATTTAAGGACAGGGAGGCGTTTTTTTGAAGACACCACGCCTAAGGCGTAGCGCAGGTAGCCACTGGGGCTCCAGTGATTCGCATGTGGTAGAAAAACAGCATGGAGCGATGCTTGGTCCTCGTTGCGCTGGCTGCGATCGGATGCGCCACCCCTTCTCATGCCTCACGGAATACCCTCACCCCATCAAACTCCGGAGTGTCCTATGCGGTTGTCGACGCGACCGCCCCATTCTGGAAGTTCTGGACCGATGCAGCGGGGAAGGATCCAGTGACCCAAGCCGCCCTCTTCAAGGACGTTGTCGTTCGTGCGCATCCTTCGCTCTTTGCAGAGAGCGTTGTCGGCGTCGACGCATCTGACAAGAACAACGCGCTCGATCGTAGGCTGCCGAATTACGTTTCGGGCTTACCTTCGCGTATCTTAGCGATGCGCAAAATCGGCGACGATATTGCCCGCAATCTTCAACAATACGA
>JAHFDX010000478.1:0-2395 GCA_023248785.1 Myxococcales bacterium | reverse complement strand
GCATCGACAAGATCGCCAAGATTCACGGGGCCGACGCCGACCTCGGAGCGCTTTTTCACCATGAGCTCTTTCACGTCTACCACGAAGATGTAAACCCCCAACCAGACCTTCCCGACGGTGCACCGCACGGTTTGCTCGATTCTCTTTGGCGCGAGGGCCTTGCCGTTTTTGTGTCGAAAGTGATGCACCCGCAAGCGACGTGGAAACAGATCTTATTGAGTGACGAAATGGTCGCGGAGACGCAAAAGAGGTTGCCCGCGCTCTCTCAAGAGCTCCGGCGAAATCTCGATGTCACGGCGGAAGAGACGTATCGCGATTTCTTTCGAAGTGCGGGAAAACGTGCTCCCGATGTGCCGATTCGTTCCGGTTACTACATCGGATTTCGCATTGCAGAGCGTGTGGGTCAGGGGAAAACTCTCGCGGAGCTCGCGCGCCTCGGCGGACGCGACTTGCGTGCGCGCGTGGATTCTGTGCTTGCGGAGTGGGGAGCACTTAAGTGATTTGTCCACGCTGAGAGAAATGCGTGCAGCTCGTCCACGAATTGCTGACCCCCGACAGTGGGGGTGCTCAGGATGACATGTGATTGGATTGCTCGGGGTCAATGGGGAAACCATCCACCCCTCGGCCAGAAAATGACATGATGCTCGCACCCGTGAGCCTGTCGCTCTTCCCCGTCGATCCCGCTCTGTCCGTAAGCCGCGTCCCTGTGCGCGTTCGTTTCGCCGAGACCGATGCGATGGGTGTCGTGCATCACGCGAGCTATCCACTTTACTTCGAGGTCGCGCGCGTCGAATGGCTTCGCCGTCGCGGGGTTCGTTACACCGAGATGCGGGCGAACGGCGTTCATTTGCCCGTGGTCGAGCTCTCTCTCAAGTACACTTCACCGGCTTGGTTCGACGATCCCCTCGATGTCATTGTCGAGCTCGTCGAAGTGCGTTCGGCAAGCGTGCGCTTCGAGTACCGAATTGAGCGCGATTCTTTGCAACTGACGGAGGGGTTTACACGCCTTGCGTGTGTGGGCGCGGATGGGCGTCCGCTTCGCGTGTCCGATGAAATGCGCGCCGTGCTGCAACGCGGAGAGCTCGGTAATGTCGGCACATAGATTGATCACATCGTGGGCGTTTTTGGCCTTGATCGCCGGCTGTGATGCTGGCTCACCTCGCCTACAGGGCACGTGGATCGGCGAACGCGCGGACGGGATGCCCTCCGATCAACAGGTCCAAGCCAATACGTTTGTGACCTCAACCAAGATCACGTTTCATCGCAACGTCGTCACGATCGAAACGGCAGGGCAATCGAGCAAGGGGCGGTACCGCGTGCTTAGTGACAGCGGCTCCACCGTCGTCGTGGCGGCGCCCTCCGACCCGGACCCGCAAACGTTCGAACGTGTAGGCGAACGCAGACTCAAGTGGATCCTTGCCGACGGGCGAGCGATGCTCTTTATGAAACAAGACAGGTAGCGCATGCGAGAAGGGCAATCGAGCTTCACTGCACTAGCGGTTACAGCCGGACGTTTGATCGCGGGCGTTGATCCGTATGCGCGCATGTTTCTGTCAGAGGCGCTCGAACGGTACGTCGATCGAGTTTCAAACGAACGCGCGCCGTGGACAAATCGACTCACGCTCGGATTTGTCGCGCACATTGCGCATCGCACGCTCGCCATCGACGATGCCTTGCTCGAAGCGAGCGAGCGCGGGGTTCGGCAAGTTGTGATTCTTGGCGCGGGGTACGACGCACGTGCGTATCGACTCGATGGATTGGCGAAGACCACGCTGTTCGAGGTCGACCATCCTGCGACGCAGGCGCAAAAACAGAGCGTGGCTCACCATTTGAGTCCGCGCGTTCAAAAGCTTCGTCATGTACCCGTCGACTTCACGCGCGACGCACTCGAAGACAAGCTCGAGAGCGCAGGACACAACAAGGAAAAGCCGACCACGTGGATTTGGGAGGGCGTAACGATGTACCTCGACGATGCGTCGTTCCTTTCGACTCTCGAATCGATAGGCCATAGATCCAGCATCGGATCGCGCCTTGTCGTTACCTACATGAAGCGCGCCGGAAGGTTCGGTGCGATGACGCTGTCTGTGTTGAACGGCAGCGTGTTTTCGATCGTAGGAGAACCCTTACGGCTTTCGCTCTATCCGGACGACGCGAAATCCGCGTGCGAAGCAGTCGGATTCTCTGTCATTCGCGATGAATCAACCCGCCTTTGGGGACAACGAAAAGGACATCCGCTCAAAGGATACCGAATGATCCCCGAACACGTCCTTGTGGCCGACCGGATTGGGTAGCTTAGCGATGCACCGGTTCGCGCAAGACGCGCACCGACCATCGCTTTTGGCTGCGTTCGAGGGCAATGAGCACATCACTCGAACGAGGGCCCCCTAAACGGACA
>JAHFDX010000477.1 GCA_023248785.1 Myxococcales bacterium | reverse complement strand
CATTCAATCGATGAATAGGAACGATCGGGAAAAGTGCGCCAAATGCCCAGTGATCAAGGAGCGATTGAAACACGGAGAAGTTGCAGATGTGTTGTCCCGCAAGCTTGCGATCAATGTCGATGAGATCGTCTGGCACATCCTCGGGGTCGAGTTTTCCGACCATCTGCCTTATGCGGTCGGCGGTTTGCCAGTAAAGGATTTCGACGGTCGCCTTGATGTCGAGCTCGAGGTAGCCAAGCTCGAAGAGTTTTTGCGCATCTTCCTTTATTTGTAACAAATCGTGCCAACATTCGGCCAGCGACTTGTCGGTGATCGCAGCTGCGGTGTCGTGAATGGCGCGAATGAGCTTGTGGTCGGGAAGGGAACCGAGTTCCACGTTGGTACGTTCTATGGACCCAAACGCCTCGACGACGAGTACCGCGTGGTGTGCCACGACGGCGCGTCCGGACTCGGACACGATGTGCGGATGCGGCACACGCTCTTCGTCGCAAACGTCGGCGATGTTCCATACGATATCGCGTGCGTACTCTTCGACCGTGTAGTTCATCGATGCGTGGAAGTTCGAACGCGAACCGTCGTAGTCAATGCCAAGGCCTCCGCCCACGTCGAGGTACTCGATAGGATGTCCCAGCCTTCGAAGCTTTGCGTAATGGCGCGCCGCTTCGCGTACAGCCCGCTTGATGATCAGAATGTCGGGAACCTGCGAACCGATGTGGAAGTGGACAAGCTTGAACGCGTTCGGCATTCCTGCGTCGCGTAAGATGCGACCTGCTTCCAAGATCTCGGCGGTCGACAGTCCAAACTTTGCGTTCTCACCGCCAGACTCTGCCCACTTGCCAGCACCTTTTGTAGCCAAGCGCACGCGCACACCAATTTCGGGCTCAACGCCGAGCTCCTTGGCAAGGCGCGCGATGGATCGCACTTCGGATAGTTTCTCGGCAATCAATATGACGCGCTTGCCTAGTTTTTTCCCGATGAGCGCAGTCCGAATGAACGCGTCGTCCTTGTAGCCATTGCAGACGATAAGCGATTCGTTATCGGAGTGATACGCAAGGCCGGCGTACACCTCAGGCTTGCTGCCGACCTCGATGCCGTAGTGAAACGGACGCCCCGCCTCGAGAATTTCTTCGACGACTTCGCGAAGCTGGTTGACCTTGATCGGAAATACGCCGCGATAGGTGCCGCGGTACTTATTTTCCGTGATGGCGCGATTGAATGCTTCGTTGAGCACGCGAACGCGATGGTGAAGCATGTCTTGAAAGCGAATGACGAGCGGCGCTTGAAGACCTTCGTCGCGAATCGCTTGCTCGACCACATCGAGAAGGGCCACGCTGCGACCGCGAGATTGTAACGGCGAGACGACCATTTTGCCGTCGGCGGTCACGTCGAAGTATTCGCTGCCCCATCGATCGATGAGGTAGAGCTGCTTCGCATCGTCAGTTGTCCACGGCGGCGCACTCGGTTCCAGGGACACTCCCGAAGCTGGGTCTTGATCTGTGGCTTCGGTTTCGGTCGCGGTCGTGTTCGCTGGTTCTTGGTTCAACCCCATCTCCCTTCACGCACAATAGCTCCGCCGCTGTTTTTACGGATCTGCTTCCCGATGCAATAAGAAAGTATGGGGCCGACAAAGTCACGTTCACGTGAATTCTTGCGAACGGGGTCCCCAAGGCGCATTCACGCGGAGGGAATGGAGCGGTATAGGTAGCCATGCTCGACGATCGTCTTCGGGAGAGTCTGACCTTCGACGATGTCCTCCTCGTCCCCGCCTACAGCGACATACTCCCGCGCGACGTAGACACGCGGACCCGTGTTTCTAGGCACATTGAGGTCACAATCCCGCTCGTCAGCGCGGCGATGGACTCCGTCACGGAAGCACGAACAGCCATCACCATGGCACGAGAGGGGGGGCTCGGGGTCATCCACAAAAACCTTACGGTGGAGGATCAGGCACGCGAGGTCGAACGAGTCAAGCGAGCCGAAACCGGGATGGTGCCAAATCCCATCACCGTTCGCCCAAGCGACTCGCTTCGGGCGGCGCTCTCGGTCATGCGCGAGCACGACATTTCCGGTGTACCGGTCACCGATGGCCAAAAGCCCGTGGGCATTCTGACCGCGCGCGACATTCGCTTCGAGGAGAACCTCGACCAGCCGGTGTCGGCGCTGATGACCAAATCGCTCGTCAAGGTTTCGCCCGGCGTGGCGCTCGAAGAGGCCAAGCGGCTCCTTCATAAGCACCGGATTGAAAAGCTGCTCGTGGTTGATGGAGATCGACTGGTCGGCCTCATCACCATTAAAGATATTCTGCAAGCGGACAAATACCCTTGCGCCGCAAAAGACGACGACCGACGCCTGCGTGTCGGGGCGGCCATCGGTCCCGGTGCCGATCGACGAGAGCGAGCGCAGGCTCTCGTGAACGCGGGGGTCGATGTGCTCGTGGTCGACACGGCTCACGGTCATTCCAAAGGCGTTCTTGAGGGAGTGCGCGACACAAAGCGGGAGTTCCCTCAACTCGATGTGATTGCAGGAAACATTGCAACAGCGGAAGCCGCCGAGGCGCTCATTGCAGCCGGAGTCGATGGAATTAAGGTAGGCATCGGACCCGGAAGTATTTGCACAACACGCGTAGTGGCCGGCGTTGGAGTTGCGCAGATCTCGGCGGTGGCGGACTGTGCTCGTGTCGCGGCAACCTACGGAGTGCCCGTCGTTGCGGACGGCGGCGTGAAGCACTCCGGGGACATCACCAAAGCCATCGCCGCCGGCGCGCATGCGGTCATGATTGGATCGCTTTTCGCGGGCACTGACGAGGCACCGGGCGATCTCGTGCTCTATCAAGGTCGCAGCTATAAGGTGTATCGCGGCATGGGATCGCTCGGGGCCATGCGCAAGGGCAGCAAGGATCGCTATGCCCAAGGCGGAACGGCGGACGAGAAGCTGGTCCCCGAAGGCATCGAAGGCCGTGTCCCGCATCGGGGGCCGCTTGCGGTGCTCGTCCATCAGATGATGGGAGGACTTCGTAGCGGCATGGGTTACACCGGCTGCCGCACTATCGAAGATCTCCGCGAAAAAGCGCGCTTTGTTCGCATCACCGCCCAGGGACTCAAGGAAAGTCATGTGCACGACGTGATCATTACAGAAGAAGCGCCGAACTATTTTCGAACGTAACCATGCGGCAAATTACGGCTCATTGGCTCGGTCGCGTTGGCTATGCACGCGCTCACGATCTTCAAGAACGCGCGCTCGAAGCACGACAACGCGGTGACATTGGCGACACTCTGTTTTTTCTCGAGCACAATCCCGTGATCACACTTGGGCGCGGTGCGGATGCTGGGCACGTCCTTTTGCCTCCGCAGGGTCGGCAATCGCTGGGTGTCGAAGTGTTCGAGACGGGTCGTGGTGGCGACGTCACATTTCACGGGCCAGGTCAGCTGGTTTGCTATCCCATCCTCGACCTTGCGCCAGACCGTTGTGACGTTCGGCGGTACGTGCGTGATTTGTCACACGTGATGATCGAAATGGCGCGGCCTTTTGGGATCGAGGCGGGCATGATTCCAGACGACAAGCAGCTGATTGGGGTGTGGGTTGACTTGGACGCGCCCCACGTGTTTCGACCCGTCTCCTCCGATGAACCGCGAAGGCTTGCGAAGCTCGGTGCCATCGGTGTGCGTTTATCGCGCTGGGTCACGATGCATGGCTTCGCGCTCAACGTGCACACGGATCTCTCTGCATTTCGATACATCGTGCCCTGTGGCATTACGAAGTATGGCGTGGTGTCGTTGCAAGCTCTCGAGGTAAACCCGCCACAGCTTTTCGAAATGGCCGAGCGCGCTACCAACATTTTTGCCCCCATCTTCGAAGCCAACATCGGATGGGCCACACTCGAGCAGACGGAGGCGATTTGGAGCCTTCCGGAGCCCGCGTTG
>JAHFDX010000476.1 GCA_023248785.1 Myxococcales bacterium | reverse complement strand
GAACGTACCGCTCAACGTGCAGTGAGCCGACCCACTCGTCGCTGGGAGTGGTGTTGCGCCGGAGATCTTCGGGAAGGAGCACCTGATATAGGCTCATGACATGAATATAAAAGTTATTTTCAATAATGCCGCGGGATTTGTATGGAAACGCACGAATTTAGCCTTTGAGGGCGCCGCGCCAGTGCTCAAAACGCATGAGCGGACGAGCTCCGATGGCTTGCATTTCCTGCGCTAGCGCTTGGTGGTTTTCGACGACGAAGTGGATGACCGAATCTGTCTTGCGCGCGTACGCAAAGAGTCCCTGAAGGAGGGTGCATGCGGTTCGAACATCTCGCGCATGGAATGGAAATGAGCCTGGAAAAAGGGGATCAAACGCGGCGAGTCCAGCCCACTCGTCTTCTTTGCGCACCGCCCGAACGATGCGCCCAAGGCGTTCCGCCTCCACAAGCTGCCCCGCCGGCAGCCCAAATTGCGCTTCCACTTCGCCCGACACGTCCGCGGCCACCGACACCACGCGCGAGAGCGGATCGACACGCTGATTCAACACAGTCGCCCATGCTATTTCGAACGATGCCGAATCGTACGCGTGCTTCATCCCCACAGACGTGTAGAGGGCGCGTGCGGGAACGTTGTCGGGTTTCACGTTGAGGCACCACCCGGTGCAGCCGCTGTTCACAAGGTGCTGCGCCGCATCGGCCATCAACAAGTGTCCCAAACGCTGTCCTCGCACGGTGGGGTCGACAACGATATGGCGCAGGTACCCTGTTGTTTGGAAGGTCTGCGTGTAAACGTATCCATGAACCTCCCCGCGCCGCTCAGCAACACGAGTCCTCGGCATCATTACGCGCTCCCACTGGTCCTTCGGCGGGGGCGATTCAGGCACTCGCAACTCAGCAAATAAGCGCACGAATGGCTCGTAGTCAGCGGCCATGGCGGGGCGGAATTTCCAAAAGGACACGGCACTTCACGATGCCTCTTCCACTCGCCCTGCACAAGATCCAACCGGAGGCTTCGCAAGGGCCGGATTTGCTGATCGACGCAAGGGAGCTATAGCCGAGGAGTCCATCTCTACTTATGAACTTATGAGGAACTTCGAATGAATGATTTCCAAAATCCCTACGCAGCGCCGACCACGCATATTGCCCGACCCTACGCCGGCGCCGCTTTCGAAGATGAGTTCGCACTCGCGCGACCGGGCACGCGGTGGTGGGCACGGCTCATCGACAACTTTCTTCTGCTGGGGGCATGCATTCCTGCG
Organism: Myxococcales bacterium; assembly: GCA_023248785.1. Taxonomy (GTDB): domain Bacteria; phylum Myxococcota_A; class Polyangia; order Polyangiales; family Polyangiaceae; genus JAHFDX01. Next base: position 2,668 of record JAHFDX010000476.1, on the reverse strand, counting down.
TTCGTTGTTTGGGTTGCGCTTGAAGGGGACGGCATTCTCATCGGGCTGCCACTTGCTGTACTGCCGATGCTTGTGCTTACCGTCTACCAGTGGGTGCTCATTGCAAGGCAAGGGCAGACGCTCGGAAAGAAATGGAGTGGCATCAAGATCATCAAGACGAATGGTGCACCCGTCACATTTCTTGACGGTGTCATTCTTCGTGAGTGGGTCGTCGGTGCCATCGGCGCACTGCCGTGGATCGGGGGGCTCTTTGGCCTTCTCGACGTGATGTTCATCTTCAACAACGACCGAAGATGTTTGCACGATCGCATTGCCTCGACGCGCGTCATCATTGCGCCGTTTGGAGGGTAAGATCAGATTTGCTTGCCGAGGTGTCGCTCTCGGCGAGAATATGTAGCCATGATGGTGTCATTTCGATGAACTATCGAACGGCCCCCGAGGCTACGAGCCGCACGATCGTTTATCACCCCAGCCCGCGGCGCTTGCTTCTCGCGTGTATCGTTTTCGTGGGAGTCATCGCGCTGCCCGGACTAGGCATCGAGCTCATGCGCCCGTGGAGTTGGAACACGCTTTTTGCATTTACCTTCGTGGGCCTCTTCATCCTGTCGCTCGTGAGTCTCTATCTCGGGCGCGTCACGCTTGTGTTGAATGAACGTACGCGTTTGGTGATCCTCACGCATCGGCGTTGGCCCCTTTCGCGGCGAACGCGCGAGTTTGAGGTCGACGCAGTTGCATCCGTGACGACGGAACGATCGCGGCGCGGGCGAACACTGCGTGTGGTGCTTGAGCTTCGAGATGGCGAGCGTGTTCCGCTCACGGCGTCGTTCTACGCGGAAACGGGGCAACATCAGAAGGTGATCGAGGAAATTCGCGGCTGGCAGGATGTGTCGCCGCACGTTCATGATGGTCAATGAAATTGACCGTGGGCTGTGAGCGTTTTATGGGCCTTCATGACATTGCATACCCAACTTAGAGCTATTTGTGCAGCCTTGCTTTGGTGTCTTTTGATCCTGGAGGGTTGCGCTGCATCACCGCAAACCACCGCTCGTCTCAACGTCTCTATGCACGAGTGGACCCTTTCGCCGGACCTACAGGTCCAAGAAATCGCGCCTCTCGTTTGGATGCACACCTCGTGGCGAACGCTCGAGGGAGGCGTGCGCTTGCCATCAAACGGACTTATCGTTGCCGACGGTGCACAGCTTTTCTTGGTGGACACAGCGTGGGGATCCTCACTCACGGAGCAGCTCTTAAGCTGGATCGATCAGGCGCTGCGCCTTCCGATCGCACAGGCCGTCATCACTCATTTCCATGATGATCGCATGGGCGGAACCTCGGTACTTGCGGCTCGAGGCGTCCCCTTTGTTGGACATGCGCTGACGGGATCGCTCGGTGTAGCAGCGGGCGTTCCACTGCCCGAGCCACTGGGTCCTTTGGAAATTGGGCAAGCCACGACAGTTGGCCCGCTCGAAGTTTTCTATCCCGGACCAGGACACACGCGCGACAACTTGGTTGTGTGGATCGGAAAATCGCGGCTGCTCTTTGGTGGATGTGCTGTGCGTCCGAAGGACACGCCGTCTCTCGGGAACACCGCCGATGCGGATGTGGTGGCATGGCCCACGGCGATAAGGCGCACGCAAGCAAGGTATCCGAACGCACGGATCGTCGTGCCGAGTCATGGTCCTGTTGGGGATGCCACGTTGCTAGCCCACACGCTCGAACTGTTCAATGCGCAGAAGGCGAGCGACACCGTCGAGTTCCGTTCTCAAGGAGAACGCTATCGAATCGTCACCGGAACTCTCGAAGTACAGAGCGGAACGCCGGCGGTGACTCTGAGCGAACCGCTGGGTGCGCGCGACGGCGTGACGGATTTCATCGTCACGAGTGATCGAGCAACCTGGGAAATTCCGTCAAAAAAACTTCGTGTGGAGGCTCGCGTTGAGGCTGGGCGTCTGCATCTTCGACTCGAATCGCCTGTCGACCAACGAGTCGCGTGGCCACGTGTTCCACGGCTGGACGCGTCTGACGCCTTGGTGCTGCCGATAGCGGAGGGGCTTTATGTGCCCGTTACGGATCGATTTTGGAGGTCGCAATTTTTGCAAGGATCGTGTCGAACCGCATACGGCGGCATGTCGATGCCCTTTTGGGGTGTGGCGCAGACGCGGAAAACCTGGACGTACATCCTTGCGAGCGACATTGGTTCACGTGTCTGTCTCGACGCGGTGGACGAGCAACTGCGCGTTCGAGCAGAACACTCGTTTCGCGCTCACAACGGCGAGACCGCCTATGAAGTTGTGTTTGCTCCAAGTGATTCAACGCCCATCGGTCCCGCGCTGAGCTATCGAAAGTGGCTCGTCGATCAATCGGTTTTCACGTCTCTAAAGGAAAAGATGGCGCGCCGACCCAACGTGCAAAAGCTCCTGGGCGCGGTTCATGTGTACCTCTGGGGCGATGGCCGCAGTCGTTCGTTCGTCGATAAACTCGCGGAACTTGGTGTCGATAGAGCACTGCTTGCCTATGACGATGCGGCAACGGATGAGAAACAGCTCATGAAGGAAAACGTTGCAAAGTATGCGGTTTCTCGCGGATATCTCATCGCACCCTACGACACGCTTGAGAACATTCAGGATCCGAAAACGGCAGACTCGCGCTCCTCTATTTTCGATGAAGA
>JAHFDX010000475.1 GCA_023248785.1 Myxococcales bacterium | reverse complement strand
CGCCTGTAGAGCACTCAGACCGAGTTTGGAGGCCAATTTTTGCCCTGTTTTCACAGGATCTGGTCCAACACCGGCGATGAACGAGGGTAACTCCCACATACCTGCAAAGCGCCCCTCACTTTTTCGTTGCGCGAACAACAGACGCTCTCCGCGACGGAGCACAAGGGCAACCCTCCGTTCAATGCGAGGCTTCAATTTCGCCTTCGCGACAGGGAATTCCTGCTGCCGTCCCTCTGCATTCGCCTGGCACTGGGTCCGAACGGGGCACACCAGACAGCGTGGATTTTGAGGAGTACACACGGTTGCGCCAAGCTCCATAAGCGCTTGGTTCCACGTGCCGGGTTCGTGCCGAGAGACGAGCGCTTCGGCAATGGCCCATGTTCGCTGGACTCCCTTTGCACTCTTGATGTCGTCCTCAACGGCAAACCAGCGCGACAAGACCCTCGCCACATTGCCATCAACAAGCGGAACTGCCTCGCCGTAGGCGATGCTCGCGATAGCACCAGCCGTGTACCGTCCAATCCCCCTTACCTCTTGTAGTGCTTCTGCGTTGGCGGGAACTTCACCCCCATGTTCCAAAACGTGGCGAGCCCCGTCATGAAGCATACGTGCACGCCGGTAATACCCGAGACCACTCCAGTACGTCAGCACTTCGTCCGGCGCCGCCTCCGCTAGCACATGAACAGACGGAAACCGCGAGAGGAAGCGTTCGTAATACGGGACAACCGTCTCCACACGCGTTTGCTGGAGCATAATTTCACTCACCCAGATTGCGTACGGATCGCCTGTGCGTCGCCATGGAAGATCGCGTGCATTCGTGCGGTACCACGCGAGAAGCGAGCGGTTCAACGCACGCTTCTTCGATTCTCCTACGTCTTGTAAAACAGACACCACCGTCACTACGCCAGAGTCTCAGGCCATTTCGAGAAACAGTCGATCCGGATTCTCGAGGTACCCGATGATGTCGTACGCGAAGGCTGCGCCAACGTGACCGTCTACAATGCGGTGGTCGAACGACAGCGAGAGGAGCAGCACTTCGCCGATGGCAATTTGGCCATCACGAATCACGGGGCGCTGCTTGATCTGATGCACACCCAATATCCCCACCTCGGGGAAGTTGATAATCGGAGTCGCAAAGAGCCCCCCTTGTGCACCGAGCGACGTAACGGTGAAGGTTGAGCCGCCCAGATCCTCGATCTTCGATTTGCCTGCCTTCGCCTCAGTTGCCACGCGCTCGATCTCGCGTGCGATATCGAGAATGCTGCGACGATCGCAATCCTTGACCACCGGAACCATCAGGCCCGCATCCGTCGATGTGGCAATGCCGATATTGTAATACTTGCGGTACACAATTTCGTTCGTCGTTTCGTCGAGCGCGCTGTTCAACACCGGGTGCGCCTTTAGTGCCGCAATCACCGCCTTCACGATGAACGGCAAGAACGAGAGCTTCACACCCTGCACCTCCGCTGGCGACTTGAGGCGCGCGCGAAGTTCCTTGAGCTTGCCTACATCGCACTCTTCAACAAACGTAAAATGCGCGGCCGTGTGCGTTGACTGCGCCATTTTGGTCGCAATTTTTCGTCGCATCCCTGCGAAGGGAACCCGCTCCTCGAGCAAACCCGTTGCTCCTTGAACAGACGCAATGCGTGTGGGCTCGCGCAGCGGAACAGCGTGCGCGCTGGCGCTCGGCGTTGATCCGTTCGTCGACGGGGCCCCCGGATTCGCCGCTTGTGATGACCCATTCTTGGTAGCAACAGGGGCCTGCGCGAAACGTTCGACGTCGTCCTTCAACACTCTTCCCTGCGCACCCGACGGTTTTACGCGGTTGAGATCCACGTTGAGATCGCGCGCGAGCTTGCGCGTCGCCGGCGTTGCGAGCGGCTTGTCGTTGAAGTACCCCGCGCCTGCGTCGGCCAAGGATAGTTGAACGCTTGGGGAGCTCTTCGGCGCACGAGGCACGGTGCCTGGAAGCTCCTCGCGAATGTCACCAACCGCCGTCGCGGCTGGCTCGCTCTTTGGTGCCAAGACCGACGACGATGGCACCCCACCTGCGAGATCAAAGACGACCAAGACCGAATGAACCTTCACAAGCTCGCCAACCTTGCCACTCGCTTCGACGATCGTTCCGGCTTTTGGGGCCGTAATAGTCACGGTGGCCTTGTCGGTCATGATTTCAACCATCGGTTGATCTTCTTTGACCACGTCGCCTGGCTTTACAAGCCACGAAACTACTTCACCTTCGGTGACGCCTTCGCCAATGTCCGGCAACTTAAATTCCCAGCGAGCCATTCACATCTCCTCGTGCCACAAGTTCGCGATTCAATAATGCGCCGCTGTCAGCATCGCGGGAAGAATACGATGAGCCAGCGGCAGATACTCCATCTCAAGGGTGTACGGAAACGGAGTGTCGTATCCAGTGACCCGCGCGGGCGGCGCTTCCAAATGAACGAACGCTTTTTCGTTAATCAATGCAACGAGTTCGGCGCCAAAACCGCAGCTCTTCGGGGCTTCGTGCACAATGACAACCCGTCCGGTCTTCTTAACGCTCTCCACAATAGCGTCGATATCGACCGGCCACAGCGTTCGAAGATCAAGCACCTCACACTCAACGCCCTCAGCCGCAGCCGTCTCCGCCGCCGCAAGGCACTCATAGAGCATCGCACCCCACGCGATAACAGACACGTCGTTCCCCTCACGCGCAATGCGCGCGCGACCCAACGGAACCGTGAAATCTCCTTCTGGGACCTCTCCCTTCGCTGCGCGATACACCCGCTTCGGCTCGAAGAACAACACGGGATCGGGATCACGAATGGCAGCAATTAGCAGCCCCTTTGCGTCTTCGGGCGTCGCAGGACACACGACCTTAAGACCCGCGACATGGATGAAGAGCGACTCGGGAGATTGTGAGTGATAAAGCCCACCTCGAATGCCGCCCCCCACGGGCGTACGAATGACCAGGGGCACATCGTATTCGCCACCAGATCGGTATCGAATTTTCGCGAGTTCACTGACAATTTGATCATACGCAGGGTATATAAAATCTGCGAACTGTATTTCCGCCACGGGTCGCATTCCGTAGAGCGCCATCCCAATCGCCGCACCCACGATGCCGTTCTCACACAACGGCGTATCGATCACTCGATCCTCGCCGTATCGTTCGTACAACCCCCGCGTGACTCGAAAGACGCCGCCCACCTTAGCCACGTCTTCCCCTAGCACCACAACTCGCGGGTCGCGGGCCATCTCCAGAGTGAGGGCGTCTGTGATGGCTTGAACCATATTTAGAACGGGCATCGATCTCGAACTCTCGCAGCCCGACGATACTCAAATTCACACCCCGATGGGGAGCCGTTGGGCAAACGTCGCAATTCGGTCGCCATGCGTCTCAATTCTGTGCGACACTTTGCGACGATGTTGAGGCGTCCCTTTCCTGCGGCCTCACCCTCGGCGCCCGCCTCGGGCAATTCCGTGCGTCCCCCGGGGGATGCTCGTCGCACTTTGCCTCCAGAGTTCGGCGAGGTGCACGCCACACCTGCGGTGCTCGCCCTTCTCGATCGTCTCGTCGCTCTTGGCGACACGCCTTACTTGTCGACCTGGTTCGAAGCCACGTTTGGCGGACGATCGCGCTACGATCTGCCACTTGTTGTGCGAATGCTGCGCGTGTGGCGGGAAACGGGTCGATACGATCGCGTACGCGCGCTACTCGCAACGCTCGTCTCCGGGCCGTCCAATGCATCGCTCGATGGAGCGCGCCTGAGCGTCGAGAAGGCGGCGTTTTTTCTCGCCGAGCAGCGACTCGATCATGCCGAGTCCGAATTGCGCACCGCTCGGCGAATTCTCGACGACGTCGCACGCGGTGCCCCTTCACGCGAGCACGTGGAAGTGCAGCTTCTCACGGCTGACCTCGAGTGCGCGCAAGGTCGTACAT
>JAHFDX010000474.1 GCA_023248785.1 Myxococcales bacterium | reverse complement strand
GTGCACGACGTGAGGCGAGCGGTTCGTGAATTGGGCGAAGCTGCGGCAGGGTACATTGCGCCCGCAGATCTCGAGCGGCGTGTCCTTGCAGCCATTGATGCGCGCGGTCCAGTCGCGACTACCACCACGCCCACGCCTGCCGAAACACAGCCGCAAGCGAGCAAAGATCCGAGTCGAATGAGCACTGCCCTTACCGACTTGGCGTACGAGCAGCGGCGAGGAGTTGCGATCGCACTCGCGGCAGCCACCGCGATTGGCATTGGGGCCTACACGCTAGGTCACAACGCGGAAACGAACGCGCTCGTGGCCGCCCCATGGAAAGGGACGGTCCGCACGATCATCGGAGCCATCGATGAAAGCGGCCTGCGCGTAGTCGAGCCTAACGGTTCGGAACATCCTCTGCAGCGAGGAGAATCGATTGCTCCGGGATCTCGATTGCGAACCGATCTTGGAACACGAGCGCGCGTTGAGCTTAATGACGGAAGCGCTATCACTCTGAACCGGGCGAGTGAGGTTGCACTCATTGCGTCCGAAGACCGATCGGCTCGGATCGATCGTGGATCGGCGGTGTTCGATGTGGTCTCAAGCGAAGGCGCGCCCGCGCAGTTGGGATTGCCAGCGGGAAAACTGTCGTCGAAGGGGGCCAAGTTGGCCGTGGCGCTTGCCGATAACGAAGAGGCATCCGTCTCAGTGGCGAAGGGAACCGTTTCCATTGCAGGCGGTAAGGGTGCGGCTGAACGGGTGTCGGCAGGTGAGGGAATCGTCCTTGCGAGCGCGGGCGCGCCCACATTTGCAGCAGCTGGTCTTGCGCAAGCATTTGCTTGGTCTGAATTAGCGGACGATGCGATCGACTCGACGGTTGTCGCCCAGGCAAGCGTTGTGGGACTGGGTCAGCTGCGAGCACGTCCTCCCGGAGAAAAGGGCGAAGGGGGAAAGCCACTCAAACTTGCGAAACAGGGCGTCAAGATCCGCGTCGCAGGTGAGATTGCTCGCACCGAAATCGAAGAGACATTTTTTAGCGATGAGCCTCGTGTACTTGAAGGGATTTTTCGTTTTCCCCTTCCTCCAGACGCGCAGATTGAACGTCTTGCGCTCGATGTCGATGGGAAGCTCGAAGAAGGCGCATTTGTGGAAAAAGACAAAGGAGCTGCCATTTGGCGCGGCGTCCTGTTTAACGCGGCACCGCAGAAGGTTGCACAGAGGCCCCAAGAAGAGTGGATTTGGGTTCCTGGCCCATGGCGTGATCCAGCACTTTTGGAGTGGCGCCCAGGTGGGCGGATGGAGCTTCGAATTTTCCCTATTCCCGCGAAGGGTTCGCGTCGAGTCGTGCTTGCCTACACACAGCACGTGACGTCGTCGGCCGGACTTCGTCGGTATGTGTATCCGTTGCCGCACCTTGGCGATGGCCGACCGTTGGTCGAGAATTTTTCGGTCGACATCAAGGTGCAGGGGCACTCGCCATCTCGCGGCGTTCGAGTTCGCGGATATGAGACCGCAACTGTAGATGAAAGCGCAGTGGGTGAAACGCAGGCAGTGACGCGAACGATGTCACGAACGAACTTCGTTCCAAATGGCGACATTGTGATCGAGTACGCGAAAAAGGAAGAGGGCGTTGCGACAACCTACGCATACCAGCCACCTGCTGGGGGTGCATCGTACGTGGCGCTCTCGCTTATGCCAGATCTCCCACGGCGTTCAGACGACATCGCACAGACGCACATGCTCATTGTCGATTCGAGTCGATCGATGGTGGGGGAACGGTATGCGCGCGCTTCTGCCCTCGCTGCGAAAGTCGTCGAAGAGCTCGATCCGCGCGACCGATTTCTGGTTCTTGCATGTGACGTAAATTGCACGCCGCACGCATTGACAGCCGCCACGCCGTCGAAAGCAGCCGCAGACAACGTGCGTACGTTTTTGGGTGGCATTACGCCGGATGGCGCAAGTTATCTCGTTGGAGCTATTGAGTCGGCTGCGGCGATGGATCGAAGCGGTCGCGCGGTGCACGTTCTTTACATCGGCGATGGGGTCGCGACGATTGGTGCACGATCGCAGGGAGGCATTGAAGGAAGTGTACGTGCGGCCCTTGGCGAAAATGGGCGGTTGAACGCGGTCGCGGTGGGAACGGACTCGGACACGAATTCGCTTGCCGCGATGGCACGTGGTGGCGGTGGCACGGTTGTGCCCTATCAGGCGGGCGAAAAGCTCGTGGTCGCTGCGCTGAATGTGATTGAGGCGATGTACGGTTCGACCTTACGCGATGTCGAGATCGCGTTGCCTCAGGGCCTCGACGAAGTTGCGCCTTCGCGCATCGGTTCGATTCGAGCGGGTGAAGAAACACTGTTTGTGGCGCGTATGTCGGCGCCGATCGTGTCCGGTCCTTTGACGCTAAAAGGGACTATGGCAGGCAAGCCATGGTCGACGTCGATTCCAATAACGGTGCGAGCGAGCTCAGACGAGGGCAACGCGTTCGTTCCAAGAGTCTTTGCAGCCACGACAGTCGGTGATCTGGAACGCACGCCTGGCGATGCGCAAAAGGCAAAGATCATCGAGCTTTCGAAGACGTTTTCCGTACCGAGCCGCCATACTTCGCTGCTGGTGCTTGAGAGTCCTGCGATGGCGTTGGCGTTTGGTGTCGAACGGCGCGCGCCAATGAGTGCATGGTCGGGAGACGTGACCGCGACGGGAACGACGACAGAAGGCGAACTGGCAAAATTGGAGAAGAGTTCGGGACTCGCGAACATGGACCACGCTGACACAAACGGGGCTGGATTTACTGCGGGTGCGCCTCGCGCGGCCGCAACATCAGGGCCACGGCCAGACGACACGTCAGCCACAGAGACACCGTCGACGAAGGCAGCCCCTCCCACAATGGACCGGGCTTGGAGTATGCCGGTTCCTATGCCGTCGCAACGACGCCCCGGGCGCTGGATGCGGCGCGAGTGGTACCGCACGGTAACGCTCGGTACTACCGCGCCATCCGATCTCGAAACGAAGATCGCACGAGCACGCGCAACGACTCTCGCGTCGCCGGACTCACGCGACAAGCTTGCGGAGCTCTTCGGCTTGCTCGCCCAACGCGACACGCTTTCGGAAGCACGCGATGTCATGGCCATGTGGGCCAAGCGTGATCCGTTGGATGTAGATGCCACGCTGAGGCGTGCAGAGCTCATTGCACGCGAAGGCGACCGTGAAGCTGGGCTTCGGATCGAAACGGGGGCGCTTGAAAGTCGTTCCGACGACGTCGACTTGGCCGACGGGCTCGCTGAGGTGGCATTGCGAGCGGGCCAACCGAAACTCGCCTGCGCACTTTATGCCGTGCGGGCAGAGGTGCGTCCCGGCGATCTCGAGGGTCTTGCCCGACAGATTGCCTGTTTGCGTGTTGCAAAGGATCGCGCGGCCGATGACGTGATTGCGAACGTCGAACCCGCGAAAAGAGCGGCTCTGCAGGAGCGCACGGCCAGGATGAGCGCGAACATGCGGGATGGTTCGTCGGCGAAGGCCAGCGGCGATCTCGTCGTCGATGCCGTTTGGAGTGCCGGGACTCCCACGGATCTTGATGTCACGATCATCGATCCAAAGGGCATGCGCCTCTCGTGGCTTTCACCGCGAGCGGTTCGCGTGGTCGATCCGCTCAGCAGCACCCACGAGGCTGTGGGCCTGGCAAAAGTGTTTGACGGACACTATCTCATCGAAATTGCGCGAGTAGGCGGCTCAGCAGGCCCGCAGGCTGGCAGTGATGTCAATGGTGTTGTGACCATTCGTGCCCTTGGGCAAACGCGGACGTATCCGTTTACTTTGCATCAGAACCGAGCGCCAGTCGCGCATACGCACGAGAGTTGGGCGTCTCGTCTCATTCCAGGCGGTGGGCAGGGCGATGGCTTCTGGGAGTAAGCAGTAGAACGGTTGGCGGGAGACATTTATGCTGGCAGGTCAT
>JAHFDX010000473.1 GCA_023248785.1 Myxococcales bacterium | reverse complement strand
CAATAGGAGCGCAAGTGTGACTGGAACGACACGCGCGCGAAGTGAATCGGCGCTCAGCGCGAAGGAAAGAACAATCGCAAAGGCAACATTGACGTACGCGGCGAGGTGGTTTGGGTTCGGCAGGGGCCCAACGTGGCGCGCGTCGGTTCCGCTCAGGGGCTTGTAGTAACCAAACACCGTTGATGCACCAACCGCCGGATGGAGTACCGACGCCGTCGCCAACACGATTCCCACAAGCAGGAGCGCACCGAGGAGCCACGTCGCACCGTCTCTTCGAAGAGCGAGCCTCAGCGAAGCCAGAAACACTGCAACATAAAGCACGCCGCGAATGACTTGAATCGCCGTACTCGGAGGATCGATGCTGAGCGGTGCGAACTTCGGAGGCGGCTGTCCTAGGGGAAGTGCCGCGCGCGTCCATATGTCCGCTGAATGTGGTGACAGTTTTGACAGAAGACCCATCGGCATCGGCACGAGCTGCAACGCGGTATACGCAGTGAGCGCGAGACCGAGAATGAGCAAGATAGCTGCGGAGTGCCGGAAGACACGTGGCCTTGCGGGCCACCATGAGATGGCGGCCGATGCACACGCAACCATCGTCGTTACAAATAGAACGGGCGTGTGCTGCGCACCGATAGCGAGTGGTGCGAAGAGCAGCGCGAATGACAACAGCACAAAGCTCACGGCTTTATGACGTGAACCAAAGCCGAGGGTAAGGTCCGTCACTCTGCGCACCGAAGCTGCTGTCGATGCGTACATCCCGAGAGACATCTCGAGAGAGTAGGGTGCGTCGAACTCAAGAAACGTTCACGGAACGGTTCTGATGGGGTGGTCAATGGGGGATGTCGGGATGGAGACCAGGCGGCTGATGGGGGGGGATAAGGCCCCTTGGTCCCCTCGGCCTGGCGGAGGCTGACGCACTTGGAGCGGCCGCTGCAGAAGCGGCGGGTGTCGGCGTGGGAGTTCCGAACTGCAGCTTGCCGAAGCGAGGTGCAAAGTGGAAGTTGCCCAGGCCTTTGATGGCCGACCAGGCGGTGCCGCCATTGTTCTTCATGGCGTAAAAATTCACGCGCCACACTTCACCCGGCTTCGGCGCATCCGTTACGCCCCCGCGGCCCTTCGCGAACGCGCTCCACGGCAACGACACTTCGACGACATAACCGCTCGGCTTGCCATCGTTTTTCTTTATTGTGACCGCGCTCTTCATACCCGGGTCCCAATCCTCGTGACCGAAAGGACCGTTATCGCCACCGTTGGGCTGCTGAAGCGACTCGAAGTGGCTCTTGAACACCTTATTTTGAGGGTTGATTTGAATTTCGAAGTAGTCGCGGTTGTCGCCATCACCGGCGGGATCGATCATCAACTCGACTGTGTCTTTCGTCCAAAGCTTGGGCTGGCCCGCCGCTGTGAAGTCTTTGGGTTGAGCCTTTGCATCCGAGAAACCGGTGTAAAACTCCGTGCTGTTCACGTCGATTAGCGCGTAAAGATTCTTGTCGTCGAACAACAGCTTGGCGCTGCCGTTCACCGGGAACGCGGCGTTCGGACTACCCGTTCCCACATCGACGAAAGGGCCAGTGCTCGCGGCGACTCCCCATGCTTTGTCGTTTCCGTTTCCATCGACAGCAACGGATTCCCCCGCAGGCACGCGACCTAAGATCAGCTGCGGGAGATCGAGAGCGCCGTGTTTTTCTGCTTTGTCGGGAGGAGTGAGGCCCGTCTTCAGCTTGCCCGCAATCGCGCGGTTGTCACCATCGTTCGGCCCTGTCACCACGCGCAAACGCGCGTTTCCCTTTTCACGCCACACACCCGCCAGGAAGTTAATGTTGGCGCCCTTCACGTCATCAGGCACGTGGTAGGTCACTTCGTCGACGAGGATCTTCCCCCGCTCCCACTTATCGAGCGGGTAGACCGGAATCCGGTCGCGCACCGTACGCAGTGAGCCGCTTTCGTCGAGATTGCCGATTTTGCGATCCTCGAATTCGTCTTCTACGTGCGTGAAGATACGCCAACCGTCTTCAAGCGTGTCGTCGAGCCGCCAATAGAAAGTGAGCTTCACTTCAGATCCCGGCTTTGCCACATCCGGGTCCGTCTTGAAGCCCACGAGGTGCACCTTGTTCTCGAAATTAACATCGAGCCTACCGACGCTGCCCGGTACCGACTCGATCGTGAGCTGCTTCAACTGCTCACGGTCTTCATTCGTGAGCCCCTTGCCGCTGCTCACACACGCCATCAGGGCAAGCGCGGTCACCGTGAAAAAGCCAATGGTCTTGCTACGCATCATTGCACCCTAAATGTACTTGTTGTGGTTACCTTCTACCCTTGCGTCGCGCATCCTTCTCGCGCTTCTTCTGTGCCTTCTTGGCGTTTTTCTCGGCCGCCGACAACGGTTTCATGCGGGTCATGCTTTCACCGGAGCCACCTATGCCTGCCATTCCCGGAAATCCGCCCATGCCCCCCCCGGGCATTCCTGGAAAGCCCCCCATGCCCGGCAACCCCGGGAAACCGCCCATACCCGGCATTCCAGGCATGCCGCCCATTCCAGGCATGCCGCCCATGCCGGGCATGCCGCCCTGGCCCATGTTTTTGAACATGTTGCGCGCAGCCGCGATGTTCTTGAGCCCCGGGATCTTTCCGAGCATGCCCATGTTTTGGCCCATGCCCTCCATCATTTGCTTCATGAATAGAAATTTCTGCACGAGCTCTGAAACCGCTTGAGCCGATTGCGCCGACCCTTTCGCAATGCGCTCCACGCGCCCGGGCTCCCGAATGAGGGCATACGGATCGCGTCGTTCAAACTTGGTGAAACTCTGAATCATTGCCTCGATGCGCACGAGCTCGCCGTCATCGAGGTTGGTACCTGCAGGGACCATTTCGCCCATGCCCGGCATCTTTGACACGAGATCCTTAAGCGATCCCATGCGTTTGATGGTGCGGATTTGTTCGAGGAAGTCATCGAGGGAGAATTTTCCCTCGAGCATGCGCATGGCATCCTCGGCCATCTTCGATTGATCGGAAACCTCTTCGAAGTCCTTCATGAGGCCAACAACGTCGCCCATGCCAAGCACGCGACTCGCCATGCCCTCGGCGCGAAACTCTTCGAACTTATCGACCGTTTCGCCCATGCCCATGAAGCGCACCGGAGCGCCTGTCACTTCGCGAACGCTAAGTGCAGCACCGCCGCGCGCGTCCCCGTCGAGCTTGGAAATCACCACGCCGGTCAGTCCGAGCCTTTCGTGAAAACCGCGCGAAACACGCACCGCGTCTTGACCAATCATGGCGTCGATCACGAGCATGATATTCGCTGGCGATACGGCCCCTTTGATGTCAGCGAGTTCTTGCATGAGGTCTTCGTCGATCGCGAGGCGCCCGGCGGTGTCGTAGATGATGACGTCGTAGCCCTTGCTTTTTGCTTCGTCACCAGCCTTGATACAAATCTCAAGAGGCTTGCAATCGGGAATGTTGAAAACCGGAATTTGAACCTGAGCGCCAAGTACTTTGAGCTGCTCGACCGCAGCCGGACGTTGCATGTCAGCGGCGACAAGGAGCGGCTTCTTGCCTTGCTTCTGCAAGTAGCGCGCGAGCTTGGCCGTCGTGGTGGTTTTTCCCGAACCTTGAAGACCGACCATCATGATGCCGGTCGGCTTTCCTTTTGGCGCAAATTGAAGCGCTTCTCCCTCGGCCGTCATGAAGAAGACGAGTTCGTCGTAGCAAATTTTCACAAATTGATCACTGGCGGTAACTTTTAGGGTCTGCCCGTCCTGTCCCTTTGCCCGCACGCGAACTACCTCGCCAAGCGCCTTCTCTTTCACACGCGCGAGAAATGCCTTGGTGACACCAAGCTCTACGTCGGCTTCGAGGAGCGAGAGGCGAACCTCTTTCAGGGCCTTCTCAATGTTGTCCTCGGTCAGTTCCGTCAGACCGGCGAGGCGATTTTTGGCT
>JAHFDX010000472.1 GCA_023248785.1 Myxococcales bacterium | reverse complement strand
CTCCTCAAGATTTGTGCGTGCCTCCTTCAGTTCGTCATCCGAGAGTTGTGCGCGCTTTGCGTGCTCAAGCAACGCTTGGCGAAATTGAAGGCGAGCCTTGGCATAGTGCCCCATCGCTCGATGACACGAGGCGATGTTAAACGTCGTAAGGGCGTGGGGTTTGATCCCTTGCGCACGCTCGAAAGCCGCGAGCGCCTTCGACCACCGAGCGAGCTTGACGTGCTCAGTCCCTTCGCGAAACGCCGCGTCTGCACTTCGAAGCGCCGAGTCATCGGAACTCGCGGAGGCCTCAGCGCGTGCTGAGCCGTGGCCAAGCGCAAGGAACACCGCCAGGATCCACGGCAATCGAGTAGCGGAGCGACCCATGTTCCAAGTGAATTGTACCGTGTGCGTCCGCGCTGGCAAAACAGGTCTGCTAGACCGCATCATGGAACAGCGTAAGGCGACGTTTCACGGACACCTCCGGCTAGTGTGCCGAGGGTTTTTGTTGGAGAACCCGATGGCATTTCCACCGGTTTCTTTACGGAGACGGGAACAAAGACTTTGTTCGGGGTGGTTCGAGCGGGAGTGGACCGCACATCGGCGACTTTTGGGCTTTCCTCACGATTCGCGTCTGCGCTCGAGTGCGCATCCGAAGGAGGACTCGAATCGTCGATAATGAGCGGCGTGTTGGGCATTGCGATTGCGACGGAACCGACCATGGGAATATGAGTCCACTTCTGATGCGCGGCTATTATCCCACACGCTAGCAAGAGCACCGCCGCCGCGGGCGCGGTCAGCCGCGCATTTGCAAACTGACGAGCCCGCTTCGAAGTGCGTTTTTGTGAAATTCCAATCCCGGAGTCTGCCTCCGGTTGTTCCATAGTGGCGGCGCATTGCCGCAGGCTTGCTGCTACGCGATCCATTGAAACTCTTCGCGCATCTCGGTCGCGCTCAAGCATGGCCATCGTCAATTCCGCGAGCTCTCGCGGAATATTGTTTGGCATCCCCTCGAGCAGGCGGATGGGCGACATGGTGATCGCCTTGATCACTTGCCCGACGTTATCGCCATCGAAAGGGCGCTCTCCCGTGAGCAGCTCGTACAGCATAACGCCGAGCGACCATACATCCGCGCGCGCATCGACGTCTCGCTCGCCGTACACCTGCTCGGGTGCCATGTAATGGATCGTTCCGAGCATCGCGCCGGTTTGGGTGAGTCGTTCCATCGAGGTGGGAACTGCTGCTGCGTCGAATTTGGCGAGGCCGAAGTCCAAAATCTTGATGGTGTCGTTCGGTAAAACGAACACATTTTCAGGCTTGAGGTCCCGGTGGACAATCCCCGCGGCGTGAACGTCTGCCAACGTCTGCGCGACGTCAGCCATAATTCCTAGCGCTCGCGCGCCTGGCTCCGCGTCCTTGAAAAGCTCAGCGAGCGGGACGCCGTCGAGCTTTTCCATGACGAGCGTGGGCACCCCTTCGCGCGTCACGAACACGTCCATTACTTCGACAACGTTCGGATGCCGCAGCGATCCAACAATGCGTGCTTCACGGAACAGGCGCTTTGCTTGGTCCTCGGTTGCATTCTTGAGAAACTTGAGCGCGACTTGCCTTCGCGTAAGTACATGGGTTGCCGACCACACGACGCCCATGCCGCCCTCACCGAGACGCTCGGTAAGGTGGTATTTGGCAGCAACGGTAGTGCCTACGTGAATGGCTCCCAAGTCCCTCGAATGGCCCGGGCGAACGGCTCGAGTCCTACATTAGCGCCAGACGGTCGTCGTGCAACGTAACCCCCGAAAAAGTGGGTATCGGACGGCTTACGGTTCAGGTCGCCAGCGCTGAATCCGGCGAGGAGGGGGGCGTTTTTCGCCCTCTGCATGGCGCCAAATCGAGCGAATGAGCAGACGAATGCGTTCGCGGAGCTCATCCGTCATGTTGGTCGTGATCGTGACCTGCCCCCCCCCGTCGATTTGTAGCTCGGCCGGCATGATTTCCAAGGAGGTTGTAACCGTGCCACGGTAGAGCCACGTTCCCCCCTCGTTGTTCTCAGAACGCTGGAGGTCGATGCGAAATCCGGACTGGGGAAGACCTCCGACAATGGGCACGGCCGGGCAATTGTACTACGGAACCGGGCAGTGCTAAACGTTGCTGATTATGGTTGAGCCGAATCCCATCACCCCGGACGGATATGCTCGTCTTAGAGAGGAGCTTCACCATTTGAAGTCTGTCGAGCGCCCGGCAATTGTTCAGGCCATTGGTACCGCGCGCGAGCTCGGTGATCTAAGTGAAAATGCCGAATATCACGCCGCACGCGATCGACAGTCGTTCATCGAGGGCCGCATAAAGACGCTCGAAGACAACATCGCGCGCGCTCAGGTGATTGATCCTGCGTCCGTCCAAAGTTCACGTGTTGCCTTCGGTGCAACCGTTTCGCTGATGAACGCGCAGACAGAAGAAGAAGTCGTTTACCAAATCATCGGTGCCGATGAAGCGGACATCAACAAAGGCTCAATCAGCATCTCGAGTCCTTTAGCCCGTTCACTCCTTGGAAAAGAAGTGGGCGACGAAGTGCGCGTGCGCATGCCCGGGGGCGAGCGCACCTATGAAGTGACAGGTATCTCCTACAAGTAATATGCGACGTTGGTTCGACGCATGGGTGCGAGCCTCGATTGCGTGCGCGGTGTACCTGACATCTGACGCCATTGCTGTCATGTTCACCGAGCGACGGTATTTTGCAGCCGCGTGGGAGTTCACGCAGGTACGAAACGAGATCGTACCGCTAGCGTGGGTCTTCTTTGCGCCCGTTGTCGTTGTCTATGTTGCTCTCGAGGCGCTGTGGTTGCGCGCGCTCACTTCGACGTCGATCGCCCGCCTACTGACGGGCATGGTGGTGGCTGTCGCGGGTGGGCTTGGATATGCGCTCACACCCAGTCGAAGGTTTGCGTCCATTCCGCTTCGCGCGGGGGCCATCCTGGTTTTTGCCATCTTTGCGGCAGTTCTTGTGCATCACGCCGTTCGAATTGCGCCGCGGGTTGTGGAGCGTCGTCGACTATTTGTAACCGCGATACTGGTATTATTGGGTGGGGCTCTTTGGATGCTTGATCGGTCTTGGCTTCCAAGACTCTATCCCGCGCTTCATGTTTCGCTGTTTTGCGGCAGCGTCGGGTCATTCTTAGCGGGCGTGGCAACCGCATGGCGTACCCCTCCATCAAAGTGGACGCGTGTCCTGGTTCTCGTCTCTCTTGCCGCGTGCTCCGTCTTTTCCCCCGCCATCATCCGACGACTGTCGCTTGCGACCAACTTGCGCGTGCTGCTGTCAGAAAAGGCGCCGGCGCTAGGGAGAGTGGTCTTGTTTGCGTCGCGATTTGCAAAGACCGACGTCCGGTCGAACTCAGAATTCGATACACATGCGCATTCAGAAAAGCGAAGCCTTGATTGGAGTGGTCAAGATGTTTTGCTGATCTCGATTGATGCACTTCGCGCAGATCACGTGTCGGCGTACGGTTACGCAAGGAAAACCACTCCCGAAATCGACGCGCTCGTGAAAGAGGGTACGCTTTTTCTCAACGCGTATTCACCGACACCGCATACGTCATATGCCGTCACGTCCATGATGACGGGGAAGTACATGCGGCCGCTGACGTCGCTCGGTCTAGGGGCCGACTCCGAGACGTGGCCACAGCTCGCGCAGCACTATGGCTATCGCACCGCGGCGTTTTATCCACCGGCGGTGTTCTTCATCGACGAAGCGCGGTTCATCCCCTTTCGAGATTCAAGACTGGGATTCGAGTACGCAAAGGTCGAATTTACGGAAGTCGATAAGCGCATCGAACAGGCCCGCCTCTATCTCGATCGCACGCCGCAAGACAAACGTCTGTTCTTGTGGACACACCTGTTTGAACCGCACGAGCCGTACGTAATGCACGAGGCGCATCGATTTGATCAAGGCAACCGCGATTTGGA
>JAHFDX010000471.1 GCA_023248785.1 Myxococcales bacterium | reverse complement strand
TGTCCTTGAGAACCTGATCGTAAAGATCTGCGGCGCGCGTGAATTGCCCGGCCTTGAAGGCATCTTCGGCCCGCCCACGCAGCGTAGCGCACGCGGTGAAAAAGACGGATGCGCAAGCGAAGGCCACGAGCGAAGAGCGGGAGAGCCAGAGGGGGGGATGTCCTGGCTTGCGCATCCTGGTACATGGACGATCCAGGGGGGAAGATCGATGCATCGCTTGAGCGATGTTAACAGCAATGTAAGGAGAAGCGAGCGCTCCGAGCGGAATTACGGCGTCGCCGACATCGGATCGGTTGACTCCGGCGTTGCTATCGTTACGTGTTGCGCCGCCCGATGTGCACAGGCCGCAATGACGATGGCAAGCAGCACACCGGCAATTCCCATGCGTTCGGCCGATTCCAGCGATCGTGTTCGGGCGGGCGGGCGCTTTGGCGGCATCGAGGGGGATCACACCACTTCCGGACAGCGCCTGTCCAAATCGCGGCGTCGTTTTTGACCCTTTAACGTAAGACGGAGCGCTCGTCGTTGACGGCGCTCCTTCGCTGATTCCCAGTAGGTGCGTTTCGTTACTTCGTAACCGCAACGGCCGTCGCCTTCTCTGGCGGTTGCTCGAGCGTGAGTTCGGCCACGACGTCTTGCAAGTGAATGCGGGCGACCATGAGTTTCTCCTGAAGCCCAACGATGTCGATCGTTGCCTTCGACAGCTTGTCGCTCACCTCTTGCAGTTTCTTTTCGAGGTTATGCATGAGCGGCCCTGCCGTCTTTACGGCCTTCAGTGTGAATAGTTGCGCGTGAAGTTCATCCATTCGCTGGCGGTACTCATCCATCTGATCGCGCTTGGTGCTGATCCGTTGCTCGGTGTTGGCCATCTCGCGCTGTTCTTTCAACACGGCGTCGACCTTCTCTCGTAGTTCGTGCCGTGCTTGCGCGCTCAGGTACGCACGAACGAGTTCAAGTCCTTCCGTTGTGCGAATATCGGCTGTCTTGTAGACGGGCGTGTGCTCCTCGATAGCGACGGTGGTTTTATCGCCAGCGGGTACGGATACGCGGAACAGGTGTGATCCGTTGACCTTCTCAAACGCCTCGGGGGCTTTTCCAAGCGTGTAGCCCTGTGCGACCGTGTGCCTTACGTAGATGTCGGCTGGCTCGTGCGACCGATTGTAAATCGTGTAGTTACGAATCTTCTTGTGCTGCACTTCCGAGGAGAAGACGCCTCGTTGCACCGTCAAGATGCGGAGAATCGAGTCGGCCGTTTCATCTTTTTCTTCGACGACGAGCTGCCGGTCGAGCGCAAATGGAACAAACGCAGTGCTCTTTGCAGGGATCGGTTCAGCAAGGCCTTCGCCCACAAATCTGTCTGCGCCAAAGACGGCGAACGGGCCGCTTTCAAGAACACAATCGGTCGGGTTGTGGATCTTGAGCGAGCGAAACGGATATTGCTTGTTCCCGCGCGGACTCTCCGGATCGTAGAGGTAAACCACGTTGCCCTTCGTATTTGCGGCGAGAATGGAGACCATCGCCGAGCTATTGGTCTTTACTGTGGTAGGTCCGTCGGACTCGAAGTGCGCTTGGCCGATCGGCTCGAGGGGGCCTTCGATTGCAGGGGGAGAAATTGAGGTGGGTCCCGCCGAAGGCGATGGCTTGGGTGTTTCAACAACCTGCACGCCACCCTTATCGCGCTCGCCTTTCGCGACAGCGACGATGCGATTCGGATCGACACCGTCTCGCACGAGGCGCTCGCGCACTTTGTTCGCACGTGCCAAGGCCGCCCCCTGCTTGTCTGCGTCGTCTTTAGCTGCGTACCCCTCGATGATGATCGTGTTCGGGCTCCGACGCGCGCGGTCCGCGAGATGGGCTAACGCGCTCTTTTCCTTGGCCGGAATTTCAGGGCTCTCACTGGCCGCAGGTGGTGCCATCGGCGCGGCCGCACTGAGACCCCCACGGCCGTGTCCTTGCGCATGTCCATGCGGATCGCGGCTCGGACTGGGCTGCTGCAGAGGTTTTCTCGACGCATGAATTTTTCCGGACCCTGGGGTGTTCGTGGAGGACCGAAGGTCTGCCATGCGCGACTGCTCGTCGTCGAGCATCGTGTCGAAGAGGTCACTGACGACTTGCCGCTCTTCATTCGACTTGCGACCGTAAGAGCTTTCGCCAGTTGGGGGCGCAAGCGCAAACAGGTTGTTCGACGAAAGCGTTTCTCGCCCAACCATTTTCACGGAGCGCAGATCATACCGAAATGACAGGGCAGAACTCGAACCCACTCCGAGTCGCACGTTGGTCCAATCTTCCGCCGAATTGTTGTCGACGATGGCCCATGCTTGCAGGTGCAGCGAGCCGTCCTTGTTCACGTTGACGCGGTAGCTCGGCTTCCACGCGGGTGCTTCACTCACGTAGGTGAGTTTGAGATCTCGTGAGGGCCCGTTCACGCGAATGGTCATGTCGACCACTCCTTGTTCTCCGGGCGTGGGTGTTTTGTACGCGATGGGTGCGGGCGTTCCGGTCTTTGCATCGGTTACCGTAAGAGACTTCAAGAAATCATCGACCCGTTCGGCGGGTACTTTTAAGTTGAGTGAGTCACCCTCGAGGTGTGCATATCGTTCGAAATAGGCGACGCCGTTTCGATACACAATGACGCGACCGAGTGTGGTTTCCGGCGCCTTGACCGCCGGCGTTCCCGACGAAGCGCAACCTGTAGCGCACGCCAAAACGGCGGCAACGACGAATGCAGCACGCATAGCAAACCCTCCTTTAGGTGCCCCTCGATTGATAGGGGGCCAGGACTTCGACGCCCTACGGAGGGAAACGATCTGCGGGGGGCCCTGCTTACAGGGGCGGGTAGAGGCGATCGTCACAAATTAAGACGGAGACCCCACTCGGGGCTTTGGTCAGGATCGCCGCAAATTCGCGAACTTACGATGTCAGCGCCCAGCGATCGATAGAGCCGGTGTGCCTCCTGGAATCGCTTGTCGCTCCAGATTTCGAGCCGTCGCATTCCATACACGCGCCCAACATCCGTAATCCTGGACAGCAGGGCTCTGCCAATGCCACACCGTCGTGCCCGGGGACGCACGTAGAGGCGCTCGACCGATCCGTCCGCCCCCGCGATCCTACGGACTCCGTTGACGCCAACCCATCCTTGCTCTCCCGGTAGAGCTGCGAACCGCTTGAGCGCGGCCGTGCCTACCAACGTTCCGTCTGTGTCGACTGCCACAAGGAAGATGTCTCCGGTGGACAAATAATGTGACTCGATGTGAACCAAATCGGCATGGTAGCCGCCTTCGTCCCAGGTAAACCCGTACTCGTCGTAGACCTCGCGTACCACCGATGCTGCATGGGGTCCTTCTCCAACAGCTGCCGAGCGAATGTGTAGACCGACCGGTTTTGGCAATGGGCGTAGATCAGGTCGCGCGAAGCCGTTTCGTGCGCGCCTATCGGTTAGCGCGGGCGCCGAATAATACTCGCCGAGATGGTTGCCTTGACCCACCGTTTCGACCATTTCATCGCATTCGCGCGCAAGACTCGCGTCGATGGGGCGATCGCGCAGAGCGGCATCGAGGATTATGGTCCATGCGTGGGTGACGGTCTCGTGGTAGGCCGCGGCGGGGCCGCCAAGGGCAGCGTTTAGCGTACGGATCTTTGCGCGCAACAGTTCGTGGGCGAGCGCTTGGCCAAACGTTCGTACAATGAATGTTGCGACGCGAATGTGCGCGTGGTGCGTCCATTCGCGTCGTGGGACGGTCGCGTTCCAAAAGGAGCGAAGTAATGGAAACGGGTCGCTACCCATGACTGGATGCGACCCGTTTAGCACGGCCGGCACTCTTTGATTACGCTTGCGCGATCTCGCTCTTTTTCGAGCCGTTCTTCTTGCGCGTGCCCTCGAACATGTCTTTCTGTTCGCCGAGGCTGAGTTGCCCCAAGTAACGACGGCGATCGAAGGTGTTGAGGTT
>JAHFDX010000470.1 GCA_023248785.1 Myxococcales bacterium | reverse complement strand
TTCGGTCACAATTTCGTTGCCCTTGGGTTCGTCCTCGCTCTGCGACCCACACGCGCATCTCTTCTGCCGGTAATGGCTACCCTGGGCGGATGCGCACTCATTCTAATTGGCGTAATGGATCGATGGGTGCTTCCAAGCTTAGCTCGGGCCGCAGGTCCCTTCGACGTAAACGAAGCAATCACCTGGTTGCGGCTGGATCTCGACAACCCCGTCGTCACGCTCCGATGGACTGCGCTCTACGCGTTCACACAGGCCGTGCACTACACGGTGTGGCTTCGCATCGTGCCAGAACAAATGCGCGCGACGCCGTCGCCACGCTCGTACGCGCAAACCTACCGCGCATTTCTTCGTGACATAGGTCCTTGGATCGCAAGCGCTGCCATCGTCGCAATGGTGGTGTGGGGCGCATGGGGCACACGTGACATCATCGCAGCGCGGACGTCTTACTTTCGCCTCTCGTTCTTTCACGGTTACCTCGAACTCTTCGCAGCCATGTGGCTTTGGATTCGTGGGAGCACGTCGATGTCATCCCGAGGCGCTACCATGTCATCCCGAGGCGCAGCCGAGGAACCCCCTCCATGACACGACAAGGGTTACTTACCGATCGAGCCAATCCAACGCATCGTTAATTGTCTGCACCGAGATCGCTTCGATCGTGCTCTTGTTCTCTACTTTCGAACTTGGCGGACAAAGCACACGGCGAAATCCCATCGCCGACGCTTCAGAAAATCGCTGCACGGCACGGGAGACGCCTCGCACTTCGCCCGCGAGTCCCACTTCACCAAAAACCACGACGTCGTCGGGGAGGGGCCGATCGCGAACGCTTGAGGCCATGGCGAGAAGCACAGCGAGATCGATGGCGGGCTCGTCGACGCGTGTACCGCCCGCAACATTGACAAACACATCCGTCGTTCCAAGTTGATAACCTGCGCGGCGCTCGAGTACGGCGAGAAGCATCGCAAGGCGCCCACCATCCATTCCGTTCGCTGTTCGGCGCCCTGCACCTTGCGCAAATGGGCTCAGCAACGCTTGCACCTCAACGAGCATGGCGCGCGAGCCCTCCGCTGTGGCAGCGACCACACTTCCCGACGCATGCTGTGGGCGCTCGGCAAGAAAGAGTGCGCTCGGATTTGGGACTTCGCGCATGCCTTCGCCCGTCATCTCAAAGACCGACACCTCGGTCGAACTACCGAATCGATTCTTTAGCGTACGCAACGTGCGAAACGAATGCCCACGCTCGCCTTCAAATGCGAGCACTGTATCAACGAGATGCTCGAGCACTTTGGGGCCCGCCAGGCTGCCGTCTTTTGTAACGTGACCTATTACAAATGATGAAATCGCATCGCGCTTGGCTCGCTCAACCATTCGCGCTGCGACTTCGCGAAGTTGCGAAACGGTTCCCGCCGCGCTTTCAAGGCCCGGCGACCGGACGGTCTGCACACTGTCGAGCACAAGCGCCCTTGGCTTTTCGTGCGCAATCACGCCTTCAATCGCGGCGAGATCGTTCTCCGCCAAGACCAACAAAGCATCTGAAGCGAGACCAAGCCGCCTTGCGCGCGCGGCAATTTGTGCCGCGCTTTCTTCACCCGTGACGTAGAGCGCGCGAACGCCTTGAGCCGCCACGCCTGCGAGTGCCTGCAATAGCAAGGTTGATTTGCCAATCCCCGGATCCCCTCCAACGAGGGTCACTCCGCCCACCACGGCACCGCCGCCAAGCACGCGATCGAACTCGCCAATGCCCGTTTTCACGCGCGCGTGTTCATCCTGCTGAATCGACAGCACCGAAAGCGCTGACGGCCCGTCCGTGCGCGCTGCGTTTACACGGCGTGAAACAATTTCTTCTTCCAGTGTGTTCCATTCGCTGCATGACACGCAACGCCCCATCCACTTGGGTGAAGAAGCGCCGCAGGATCGACAGCGATACAACGATGTAATTTTGGCCATGTGCCTACTTCGGCTTACGGAGCTTCAGGTTGCGAAGCAAGCGTGGATAGCTTGCGGCATCGCGCGAATTTTCCTGGAGCTGCGCTGCGGCATCAAGATAATCAGACGTACTCCGACCCGCTGGGCCGGCCTCACCGTCGGAGGAAGCCGCGGCGTCGCTCGCCAAAGCACCGATGGGTGCGGCGTCGCTCACCGTCGCGTCTGTAACTCCCCCGTCGGAGCGAAGCGTTTTTTCCTTGATGCAGTAGTATTTTTGAATGTTGGGTCGCTCGTCCTCCAGAAGCGTGGCGGTACCGCTGCACGTTTCTCCCTCCGAACAGTCCACCGAGAATTTCGGACCGCGGCATGCGAGCGCGCAAAATCGCTTGCCGTTGTCTTCGAACACGACGTGGCGCGGATTGTCACATCGAACACTCGGAGCCGTAACCGGTTTGGATTCGGCAACACTGCCATCCAGCGTCACTGAGGGCGATGCATCGCCTGCATCCGACACCTTTCCCGCATCCGACGACTTCCCCTTCAGATTGAGCAACTGGCACGCACTCAAAACAGCAGGCGCACAGACGAGCAGCCAAACACGATCACGAGCGCTCACCCAAGAAGGGTACGCCGATTCAAGGAGGTAGTGAAGGCACGGGGGCTTCAGGTACCGGTAAGCCAGCGCTCGATAATTCGATAGCCTTCGTACACAAGGGCGAGCGATGTCGACTCGTTCTTCTGATGAGCTTGCGCGTTTTCACCGGGCCCAAAATTGATTGCCGTAACCCCTCGCGTGGCAAACCGAGCCACATCGGTCCACGCTTGCTTGGGCTCTACCCCTCGAATCCCACAGTTGATGAGTCGTTGAACGAGCGGGTGCGATGCGCTCGGTGGAGCAGCTGGGCTCAGATCCGTAAACTCAACCAGCGCGCGATCGGCCACCAAAGAACGTAACAACATTTGCTCACTTTCGAGCGTCCTGTCGGGGGCGAATCGATGATTCACGTTCAGGATGAATCGATCGGGAACGACGTTTCGGCCGCGTCCGCCGTCGGTGGCTTGCGTGACCGTCGTCACCGTGCGGTAGATCAGACCTTCGATGACACTCTCTACCGGTGAGCGTGCTGCAATCTCCGTTAAAAAGGGGGCCGCTTTGTAGACTGCGTTGTCACCCTGCCAAGGCCGTGCGCTGTGTGAGGTTCGCCCTTCAAATGTCACGCGTGCGTGAATCGAGCCCGCACACCCCAGATGCAGACGGTTGTCCGAAGGTTCCATGCAGACAGCGAGATCTACGCGCGAAAGCTCGCTATCTTCGGCCAGCACAACCCCGAGTTCGTTTTCAGCATACGGTCCTTCCTCGCGCGCATAGAACACGAGCGTAACGTCGTGTGGAATGCTGGTTGGTACGATGCGCTCCGCAAGCGCAATCATCACGGCGAGGCCGCTCTTCATGTCGCTCGAGCCCGCGCCAAAACATCGGTCACCATCGATGCGCGCAGGGCCATTCTCGGTACGTACGGTGTCAAGGTGACCCACCAGCGCAATGTGCGAACCACCCGTTTTGCGAAGCCACGGGATGACAAGCGAATCACCGTAGCGACGGATGGGGTCGGCAAGCTTCAGTCGCAAAAGACGTGCGCTCACCGCATCGCAGAGTGCGCGTTCTTCGCCAATGGGCGAGTCGACCGAGCAAAGCCAGAGAAGCGTATCGGAGATGTGCCTTGCGACGTCGTCAGACATGCACGCGAACGCTATCACGACGACGACGAAAGACCGATGGCGCCCACCTTGGCTGGCTACTATCCTCTCGCGGCATGAGCATCTTTAACCTTACGGTCGAGCAGTCGGCGCGTCGTATTCGTCAGCGAAATCCCGTTCTTTCCGCCTTCATCACCACACGACTTGATGATGCTCAACGTGAAAGCACGGCCCGCGCGCTCGAACCGAAGCGGTCCGCCCTCCACAACGTGCCCTACAGCCTAAAGGATGAATGGGACACCGCTGGAATCGTGACCACTGCAGGTTCGTATCGATAC
>JAHFDX010000469.1 GCA_023248785.1 Myxococcales bacterium | reverse complement strand
TATTGGAGTTCGTAACGACGGCAAGAATACAACAAGCGACCACGGCTCAACGCCAGGGTCTACCAACCTTACCCCTGGTTCGTACGGAACCCCTGGCGTTTATGGCGAAGGCGTCACCATTCACCTTGTCAAAACGTTTGAGGGCCCGACGGTGGTCTCGTTCGGTGTTCCCGTTCCGCCGGGCGTTGCTCTTACTGATGTGAAAACTGTTCGCGTAACGAACCACCAATCCGGCGTGCCGATTGCCGCCGACATCAAAGAAATTCTTGCGACGCATGACGCGCATGGTGCGCGCACAGGAGTGCGATCGCTGCTTGTTCAATTCGCCATCAAGGACATGCCGAACAACGAAGCCGATGTCGACGTCATCTGGAGCGCATCGGGGGGTACTCCACCAGGAAGTAATCTCTTGGCGTTCAATTCGGCGAGCGTCTCGTCAATAAGCGAAGAGAGTGTCGACACGTCCGTTCGCACGATTAAGTCGTCCGGAGGCACCACGTCACTCGTCGAAACTTCGCGCGCGAAGCAAACACTCTTCGCCGGGCGCGAGCCGAAAGTGATCGCGACGTACCCCGATGGATACCTTGCGCAGACAGGCATCCTCGGGCACCAGATCACAGTGGCCGAAGCCACAACTCCTGCCCGAGCGGGACTCACGTATCTATCGCAAGCCATTGGGAACTTCACGCTCTCGTCGATGTATGCCGAGCCCTACGCACTCAACCCCGACCCCGCGTCCGTCGTGGATCCCGTCGCGAACTATGAGGGCTGGCTCTACGATCGTTGTGCGACGTACATGACTGCATACGCGCACGGCAACGATGCACGCGTGCTCCGTGAAGGCCTCCGCACCTGTTCGTACTACGCATCGAAGATCACGCTAACCGGTGCGAACAAAGGAATTTTCACGGGTAAGCCGAGCGCGGACACCAAGTACTCCCACCTGCGCGGTCTCTACGTCTACTACGCGCTCACAGGTGATGAGCTTGGGTTTTCCGCGGGAACGGCAATCGCCGACATGTGGCTCGCCGATCCCGAGTTCGTCGTTCCGTACGCGGGCGGCCACCTTCGCGGACCCGACAAGCTTTGGACCGAAAGGCTTCTCGGAACGAGCTTCGAAGGCCTCTATTACGGAAGTAGGCTCACGGGTGATGCGAAGTACCTCGCGCAATTTTCGAAGGTGCTCGACACTGCGTACAGCCACATCACAGGCGACGCCAAAACGCTCGCGGCTATCAACCCAGGAATCGCGAAAGCGTTCCCTCCGCAAAATTGCTTTATCCACACTGCCGAGCAGCAAAGTGAAGGCAACGCGGATCAACCGTGGTGCTCCACATGGATGAGCGAGTTGATGACAGACGCGCTTCTTCGTTATCAAGAACAGACCAGCGACGATCGCGTCGATGAGATCTTCATTCGCCTCACACGTTTTCTTCGCGACGTCGGCTCATCGTACCTGAAGGGTGACGTCCTTCCAGACACGTTTATGGCGCCATCCGTGTGCGACGACCCGACGGCCACCGAAGGTCGTCGCATGCTCATCCCCCTCTACGGTTCGGGCCTCGGCGCCGACGGCAAGCGTCAGGCGTTTGGTGACTACTCCGACTACGAACACTGCAGCGACGCAACTGCGCTCACTTCCGCCGGAATACGTGCGCTCAAGCACCAGGGCGGATACGACAAGAATCCGATCGGTCCCTTCAAGAGTGAAGGCGCCTCGTTCTTGCAGCTTCATCACGAGTTCGCGTCCTGCGCGCAGTGGACATTCTCGGATCAAACAAGGCCACGTCGTGACCCCACGGTCTGGACTTCAAAGGACCTTGCCGCGGGTGTCTCCAATCCGACCGCGTTCATCAACACAAACAAGATCGGTTTCCCGAAGTACAACTTGGCTCCGCAGCGCAAGTACAGCTGGTGGTTCAACATGTCGATGCTCCAGTTCGGCTTGCTCGCGGAGGCGGGAGTTGAGGTGCCTGCGCTCACCCCCGGTGCCATCCAACCTTCGGGAACGAAGTGCAAGTGAGGGTGGTAACGGCGTCTGAAGTCACCTCGTAGCCCACGGCTGAGCTGCGTCGCCGGTTCACATACACGTCGTATTGGAGCGCCCAATCCACATACCCGGGCGCACCAATTTAGATCACTGATCTTTACAAATCTGTCACAAGCCCCGTCCAATGATCAACGTCGTGTGCTGTGCGCGCGACATTGACGTGTGGAAGACGGAGGGGTCACAAAATGGCAGGATGCAAACGATGGGTCGGCGCGACACTCGGCCTGGTTGCGGGGCTTTCGACAACCGCGAGTGCATACGCGTGGAAACCAATCACACACGCCTATCTCGCGCAGCAGGCGGTCAATGATCTCCTCGATGGTGATGACACGATCACGATTGAGCAGCTTGATCCAACGGCGTACTCGAGCAAGACACCAGCAGACGCATCGGCCAAGCCGACGGTCCTTGGTAAGTTTAAGGTGTCACCGGAAATTCAACGTGTGATCAAAAACTGTCCCAAGGCGTACTACACGGGGGTTCTCGGACCGGACGTGCTCCCTGACATCTTGACAGGCCAAGACATCATCCACCCTCCCGCTGGGCCGGACCCTAAGGACGGAACCGAGATTAACGTGGGCGGCACGGGTACCGCATTTTGGTGGAACCAAATGTGGACCCGTACGGGCCCGGGCGGAGACTTTAAGAGCGACTGCAACCGTGCATATATGCTTGGAATGTTCGGTCACGGCGCCGGTGACATGTTCGCTCACACGTTTGTCAATGCGCAGACGGGCAACATTTTCAGCTTGTTCGAACATGACAAGTTAAGCCCGAACGGCATACGTCACGTCATTCTCGAGGGGTACCTTTTTCAACGAACGCCCGCGCTCGGACCCCACAAGGGACAGTCCGTTTACGACCTCGTCAAACAAGGGATGACCGACGACCTCGCGAAGTTCAATCGCTTCGTGCTCGATCCCTACCCGCTCGGCGACAGCGCAGGCGTAAGCAAGAAACTGTCGCTTTTTTATCACATGGGCAGGCTGAAGGAGTGGGTCAGCACGCATCGCCACGATCTCAACCAGCTTCAGCTTCGCTGGAAGGCCGAGTACGAGGCGTACTCGGCGAAGTACCACAAGACGAACTGCTTTCTTCACCCCATTGATTGCTCGGTCCTCGTCGCTGATATCGCGATCGCGTACGGCAAACACAAGCTTGGCGGAGGGATCATTCGCAACGTCATCCTTCCTTACATGGACGACTGGGTTCATCACATCGACGAAGGACTGCTCGAGTGGGTGAGGGTGAATCACCGGCTTGGCATTATTTTGATGTTCACCGATCCGACGAAAGAGAAGTCGGCGTCGACGATGGATCAGGTGCTCGCGGTTCTGGGCGATTTCGCGGGGAAATACCTCACGAAAATGGTGGGCATCCCGGGTTGGCTCGTCGATGCAGCCGTGTATATGAAAGAAATGGTCGACAAGATCACGTCCATCATTGCGGACGTCATCGCGCCGTTCAAGGAAGCCGCGGAGAACATCAAGGACCTGGCAAAGGTATTCGCCAAGAAAATACTCAAGCAAGCGACCGGCTTCGATGTCGACGAGTTCAAGGAGTACTGGCTAAACCCCTCGAAGTACATCGATCAAGCCTTCGGCTCTTGGAAGTTCAAGATGCTCGGCAAACAAATCAACGCCACCGCCGCAAAAGACCCTTATGGCAACGCGGTTACCGTCGCCTCGCTCAACAAATGGATGGGGCTCAAGGCCAAGGACCACTTCTACCAAAAAGACGGCGAGCGTTGGGACTGGCGCAGGTTCGCGCCCGCGTTCAACACCGTTCAGATGATCAAGTTGCAGTTTCTGGAGGGTTCGGCGGTCAATCAGATCCTCAAACAGCTGAAGTCGGACAAGCGTTGGCCCGGGGGCGACAACACCAACGTCATGTTGGGCGGATGGCAAGGTGGAATGG
>JAHFDX010000468.1:1325-3968 GCA_023248785.1 Myxococcales bacterium | reverse complement strand
GGACGCTACAGAGCGACGAAAGCGGACGCACCATTGCGGAGGCCTTGGGCCACGCCGGATTTGTGGTGAGTGCCCACCTGATTGTCGCCGATGACGAGAACGCCATAATTCAGGCGGTCGATGGTCTGCGCGGCGGGGTAGACGCCATCGTCGTCACAGGAGGCACGGGCATCGCTCCTCGCGACGTCACGTTCGAAGCTATCGCGCCGAAACTCGACAAGGTGCTCGACGGATTTGGCGAGGCCTTTCGCCGCCTTTCCTGGAACGAAGTGGGACCTCGCTCGATCTTGTCGCGGGCAACGGCAGGGACAGTTCAGGGCACTGTCCTGTTCGTATTGCCTGGAAATAAACACGCGGTCGAACTCGCGATGCGTGAGCTCGTTGTCCCCATTTTGGAGCACGCCGTTCGCATCGCACGCGGGCAGAAGCATGGGCACTGAGTTGCTCGACTTGGATGACGCACAGCAGCGAGTCATTGGGCACGCACACCCGTTGCGACCCGAACACGTATTGCTCGAGCATGCGGGCGGGCGCGTGCTCGCACGTGATGTCACGGCGTCCATACCGCTTCCACGATTCGATCACTCCACGATGGATGGGTACGCGATCGTCGCGACGGATCAATCGTCTTGGTCTTTGCCAGTGGCATTCGAAGTGAGCGCCGGAAGTTCGCCTCAAGAGCTGATGCCAGATACGGCATGCCGCATTTTTACCGGTGCTCCGTTACCTCGTTTCGCGACCGCCGTCGTTCCGCAAGAGCATGTGCGGCGCGAGGGCAATGTCATCCATGGATCGCGATTGGTTTTTCCGGGCGCGTTTGTGCGCAAGACCGGAGAAGATGTGGAACCCGGATCGCAGGTGCTTCGCCGTGGGGTGCGTCTGTTGCCGGGGGCGCTGTCGCTCCTTGCCATGCTCGACGAAACGCGCGTTTTCGTTCATCGCGCACCACGGGTGGCGATTCTCTGCACGGGAAATGAGATTCGGCTGGCCGGCACGATGGGTACGCCGTTTCAAGTACCCGAGTCGGTGAGCATCGGCGTCCTCGCCCTCGCATTGCAAGCCCGCGCGTCAGCATTCGTACTACCGAAGGTGTCCGACGAAAGGCATGCGACCGCGCGCGCCCTCGACCTCGCGCTCGCCCAGAGCGATCTCGTTGTCACCGTCGGAGGTGTAAGCGTGGGCGACCACGACCATGTTCGTGGTGCGCTCGACGACGTTGGTGCAAGGCTCGAATTTTGGAAGGTGGCGATCAAGCCAGGAAAACAGATCGCTTTTGGTTACAAAGACAATGCCTTGTTTTTAGGCCTTCCAGGCAACCCAGCGAGCGCCCTTGTCACCTTTGCGCTATTTGGGATGCCCCTTCTAAGGGCACTTCAAGGAGATCGCACACCCTTCGCATCACGAATGAGCGGGCATCTCGAGCATGCCCATCCAAGGACCCTAGAACGTGACGAGATCGCACGCGCTTGCTTTCGGTGGGACAACGGGAAACTCTACGCAAAGATCCATCGGCAACAAGCGTCTGGCGCGGCCACGAGTCTTGCGCAATCAGACGGGGTTGTGATCGTACCTCGAGGTGAAGGCGAGATGGCCGAAGGCGCACGATGTGATGCAATCCGGTGGATTGATTTTTAGTGCCCCCCACACCGCGCATCGTGCCAACCGACCCAGTACGCTCCGTCCGGACCGTGCTCGCGCTTCCAGATTGGAACGTGCGTCTTGATGGAGTCGATAAGAGCCCGGCACGCGGCGAACGCCTCGCTGCGATGCGTTGCACTGACTGCACACGCGACGGCAGCATCGCCTACGCCAAGTGAACCTATGCGGTGTTCGACCCACACCCGGTGCACACCAAATCGCAAAAGGATTTCCTCAGCGATGCGATTCATTTCGCGAATAGCCATCGAGGGATACGCCTCGTACTCGAGCAAGGTGACGACACGCCCCTCATTGTGATTTCGTACAATGCCCACGAACAAGTCGATTGCGCCGGACTCGTTTGCCGCAACGAACGCGAGCGCTGAAGAAACTTCCAGAGCCGTATCGCTCAGCCGAACGTGCACACGACTCACGGATCGGGCCTCTCGACGTGTCCGCTTTTTCCTCCGCCCTTCTCAAGCAGTGCCACCTCGGTGACCCGCATCCATCGGTCGCGGCTCTTGCACATGTCGTAGATCACGAGAGCGGCCGTCGAGGCGGCAGTCATGGCCTCCATCTCGACACCCGTGCGGTCGACTGCGTCTACGCGCACGATCACTTCAACTTCGCCCGTCGAGGCGTTCGACGCGAACCGCACGTCGATGCCCGTGAGCGCAATCGGATGGCACAGTGGGATGAGATCGCTCGTTTTTTTTGCCGCAGAAATCGCCCCAAACCGGGCGGCTGCCCATACGTCGCCCTTTGGCAACTCTGACCGATCTATTTCGACGAGCACCTTGGGGTCGAGCGAGATGCGGGCGCGTGCCACCGCAAAACGGTGCGTCGTTGGCTTCTGCCCGACATCCACCATGTGTGCTTCGCCGGACGGCTTCAAATGCGTAAACGCGGCCTCGGAACCAGCTGCCATGCGGTGCTACGGTAGCGTGTGACGATGCCGGCTGCACCTGTGAGACATCCCCTTCCCCTCCTGCCTAGGACCGAAGC
>JAHFDX010000468.1:0-1315 GCA_023248785.1 Myxococcales bacterium | reverse complement strand
ATCGGTGCGACCTTGCGTGCATCTATTGCCGGCCATCCCGAAATGACGGCTACTTCGAGCGCGAGGAGCGCTTATCACTTTCCGGATGGCGCACGATGATCGATGCGCTCGTTTACGAGGGCGTTACGCGCGTTCGACTTACGGGGGGCGAGCCCCTCTTGCATCCCCAAGTAAGCGCCATCGTTCGTGAAATCACCCGACGACCCGAAATTGTTGATCTTGCACTGACAACCAACGCAACTCGCCTCGAATCACTCGCAAAACCACTCGCACGCGCTGGTCTTCAAAGGCTCACGATCTCGATTGATTCATTGGATCCCGAGCGTTTTTGGCGCATCACGCGTGGCGGTCAGTTGGCGGAGGTGCTCGCGGGAGTCGACGCCGCCGTTGCGCAGGGATTTCAAGAGCTCAAACTCAACACGGTCGTTGTTCGGGGCGAGAACGACGACGAACTGCCACACATCGTCGAGTACGCCTGGGCTCGCGGAATGACTCCTCGCTTCATCGAAGTCATGCGCATTGGCGAAGGTTCACGTTTGCCGGAGGGTGCTCTCGTTGGCTATCACGAGATGCTTGAGCAGTTGCGCGATCTGATCGTTGTAGAGCCACCGGTTGCCGATCGCGACCGCGGGCCGGCACGTTATCTCCGTGCGCGCGATGGCTCTGGGCGTCGCGTAGGATTCATCACCGGCACGACGGACACCTACTGCGCGGGGTGCGATCGACTACGCATTGCCTCGAACGGAGTCATTCGTCCTTGCCTCGCGACAAACGATGGCCTTGCTGCGCGCGATGAGGCAGAAGCGCTCGACGGCGAGAGTGTGGCAAGAAAAATCCAGGAAGCCTGGTTGCTCAAGCCTGATGGCGAGCAATTTCGCGGTTGCACTGAATCGTCGGCAGCGTCCGTATCGATTCGATCCATAGGGGGATAAGGCGGCTATGCGCCCATGGGCGGATAGATAATAGGCGAGACTTGCGCTCGTCAAAATTCATTACAATTATTGTCAATTTTCGTCATCTATAGTAATGTTATAGAGTGACTCCAAAGCGCCTTTTGCTCGACGTCTTGGCCGCAAGCCCAGGTCACCGCCTGTCGGTGAGCGCCCTCATTGCTGTGGCGGAGCTCTTTGGCATTTCGGAGAATCGCTTGCGCGTGACTGTGGCACGCATGCGAGAGAGCGGTCTCTTGCGCTCCGGTGGTCGCGGCATCTACAAGCTCGGTCCCGCTGCGTTGACGCTCGCGGATGCACAGGGGAAATGGCGATTTGTACTCGACAGCCTCGTGAGTTGGAACGGTGAATGGGTTGCAGTACAC
>JAHFDX010000467.1 GCA_023248785.1 Myxococcales bacterium | reverse complement strand
TTCCTTCGACTTGCACTGCGTCCACTTGTGTCCGAAACAGTAATGCTCGCCGTCGATGCAGGTGACCACGTTGCCATGACGGCCGATTTCGGCGTGACACGAAGCAACGGCTCCCTCCACGGAACAACTGCCCCCTGCGATCCCAAAAGTGGCCGGCACATTGTCCCACTCGCCGTCGGCGGAAGGACGACCTGAGCCGCAAGCGACGAGCAGCCCTACCGAAAGAGTTGCAAGCAGCGAAAGGACCAATGTGGGACGTGGGGGCGACTTCATCGCACCCTCGCAAGAATTTTGGAGCTTGAAAATTTCTGCGCAGGAAGCGTGGTAGCTCGAGCGCTAAATCGTTCAGCAAGAGTTACATGATTCAGGACTGGCATCATGATGTCGCTTCCGTCGCTACCCGATGCAAGCGCAGTACCCTGCGCGGCGTCACGCGCAGTGGCGGCTCCTACTGCTGCACGCGTCGTGATGTTCGCCCTCACGAAACAGAGGAACGGTGCTCCGCCTCAATGGTTGAGCCAGAACTCGGCGATTGTCGAGCGATCGTCGAAATGAGGGTGCGGATGCAAACCACATCTGCCTTAAAACGACCCCGCTCACGGCCGCGGAGCGTGCGTGTCGACCCATTTGGCATACGTTTTTGCGAGCGCTTGAATTCCATCCGTCGGATCGCCCGAGACGACTGCGAGAATCTCCATCGAGCGGGCATCAATCACAATGTTGAGCGGGTATGCCGACAGGCCGTACCGCGCGAGTTTTTCCCCCCCGGGATCGAGGAACGCAGGAAAGTTTGCGTGCCGCGTTTTTACCCACGCATCCAAGTCCGATTTTGTGGACGCCGTTTGCTTTGAACCTTCGAGCACCGCATTGAGGAATGCGACCTTGTCCGATTGAAATTGCTCGCGCATGCTGGCCACGTCGTCCGCTTCTTTCTGGCAGTACGGGCAAGCATTCGAGGTCCCCGCAACAACGACGATTTTGTACTTCTTGGTGTTGGGGTCGAAGTAGTCGACCATCGAAATCGTGCGCAGCCCGCTCGAAATGTCTCCGGCAGCGTACCCGCTGAATTGGAGATTCTCGATAACGTCACCGGGCTGCGATCCCTGCCGTGGCCTCCTGCCAATTCCGCTCGTCGGATAGAAAACACCGTAGGGATTGGTCGCTCTCCCTGCGCCGGTAACCGGCTGCGACACATTATTATTGCTGTCCCGCGACGTGGCCCCCCCGCGGACTTCGTTCGCGCTTTCGTTACTGGGTACGCCTGAGCCAAATTCGGCGCACTCCCCAACGCGGCATTCGGAATCCTTCCGGGTCGAGCAGGCAGATGCGACCAAGGCGATTGCAGTACAACTTTGCCAAAAGACGAGTGGTTTCATGACGAATGGCGCCGAAGTAAAGTCGGTTCCGTAGGCATCGGCTGCAGGGGTCTCGCCTCTGTGGACGGCATCGCGCGTCCTAGCTGGACTGCCTGGCCGTTGAATTGTGGGCATGGTCGCAGTCACTGCGCGAACACCCACATGCTCGAGCGACATGCTGGTGGACATGCCCAGTCGCGCGGGCGCGAGAGTGGCCGTTGTCGTAAAGCAAAAGGGAAGAGCGTCACGACGGGATGCCCGTTGTCACCGCGGAAGCGTCGAAAAGGCCCCCACGCCACACGCGCGATTGCACGTGAATCGGACGCGGGCGAGCTCGCCCACGATGCATGCCGCGATCGACCCAACCTTGCCAACTACGCTCGTCGCGCACCCCTCCGTGTCCAGAAACATCCAGTAAATGTCGTCCTCAGAGAATGCACCGCACTTCGATTCGATTTGCAGGAGTTCATTGTCAAGCACAGCCTGGCGTGTTTCGAACCAGCGCGGTGCACAGTCGACGGCCGTGCGCATGGCACAGGGTTGCGTGGTAGCGATCGGTGTGTTCGCGCCCGCGTCTACGTACGCGCCGCAATCATATCGACACCCAACACCGCTCGCCGACCAGGCTGGGTATGTGTCGCCGGCGCACGTCATCCAAGCGAGCGCGCTTGGGTCGTTGCTCTCTGGATACAAGCAAACAACTCCCCTGGTCGAACATGCACTGCCCGGTGTGGGCTGCGGGTTTGGACATCGGGGATCGGGCGCGGGAGGATTCGGATCGCAATACGGATCGATCGCGAACGCATCCGACCTTGCATCAACAGACGTGTTCGCCCGCGCGTCGCGAGTTGCTTGAGCGTCGAACATCGACGCGTCGGGTGCCGCGGACAGGGCACGCCCTGAGTCTACATCGTCAAGGACAAGGCGGCCACACGCGAGTGGGCCGAGAAAAAACGGCAGAAAAAGTAACCGTCTTGGTAATGTTTCGATCGGTCCCTGCCATCGTGCTTGCATCGTGATCTCCCCGCGCGCTGCCCCCGCGTAGGTAGCGGAGGCTAGCCTTTGCGATCGGTCACGTCAGCTCATCACGTCAGCAATTTCGTCAATTTGCCTCAATATTATGAACATTTCGGTGTCCAGGGGCACCTCTTCGGGAATCAACATCCAGCCTGATCGCTTGAAAGGGATCGAACGGTCGATCGTCGAACATGTACGAAGCGTGAAACCTTCAACGTTGTACTCGGACCGAATTTGGAGATTGGCGATGTCTTGCCTCGAAGAAATCACTGTTGTGAGCTCCGTCAGCGTCCCATCCTCGAGTCGAGCGAGGTTGCGACAAGTGGCGTCCGTATACGAAAACATGGAAACCATGGAGGAAGACGCCGACGCGGACTCCGCCCCATCGCGATCCTTCGACACCTTGCGTAGCCTTCGCGTGGCGCCTCCTTCAGAGCAAGACCCGCCAACGCTCCGTTACCCGAGCAATGCGCATGTTTCGACGCTTACGGGTTGCGCGGTCACCGTCGATTGGGGTGAGCCTCCTGCCGCGCGGGATTGAACAGCAGAAATCTTTACGCACGCGCCGCAGGTCATCAAACGTGGGAGCACCTGGTCGTTCAACGACTCGACCGCTCACACTCATATGGTTAGCCCCTAAAGAGGCCCTCCCCGATGACCGTTCCCACCTCCATAACGAGGGGGAATCATGCGAGCGTCTAGTTTTTCTTCTGCAATCGTCTTGTCACTGTTCAGCTCTGCCGCAACAAGTAATGCGGCTGTTCCGGCTCCAAAGGTGCCCCCGTTTGCCCAGGAAGACACGTTAGACGATGCGGGACAAAAAGGTCGCGCCGCCGCATGGACCGCTGCGGAAGCGCGGCTCGCGAGTGCCGGGTCAAAGGGCTGGTGCGCCGGGCAAAAGCCCGACGATTTCAAGAAGAGCATTGCAAAGAAGCTGACGTTTCAGCACCTGTACGTCGGGCA
Organism: Myxococcales bacterium; assembly: GCA_023248785.1. Taxonomy (GTDB): domain Bacteria; phylum Myxococcota_A; class Polyangia; order Polyangiales; family Polyangiaceae; genus JAHFDX01. The sequence continues at coordinate 637 of JAHFDX010000467.1, read as the reverse complement.
AGGGCTTTCCGTCATCATGCACACGCCGTCGGGCAAAATAATTCTCTTCGACGGTGGCGTTCCGGGCGCGGGCGAAAGTGCAATCTTCCCTACGTTGAGGGACTGCTATGGCACAACGACCATCGACTACGTCGTTCTCAGCCATTCGCACGAAGATCACTACGGTGGCCTGACGAAGCTGATCTATCTCTGGGACGCGCGCGCGGGGTACTCGATCGGCAAGGTCTACTACCCGAGCACGGACGTCGACGGCGGCAGACAACATTATGACGACTTCCTTCATGCCGCGGGCCCGAGGAGATCGGTCCCCGCGCTTGGAACCAGCGCTATTCAGACAGGCGACGGCGTCACGTTCGACATCGTTGCCCGAAATGGGTACGTCGGACGCGACGACACCCATCAGGTGCCGGGGATCACGAAGTCGAAGCCAGCAGCCGATGGCCCAACGCTCACAGATGCCAATGCGGGATCGATTGCAATCGTCGTGAAGTACAAGGCGTTCACCTATTACATTGGGGGCGATGTCAGCGGCGGAGGGGACAGCTCGCCCAAGGTCGAGCAAGCGCTCGCCCAGTATTTGACATCGACCAACGTCAAGGCCGACGTCATCGTGGCTTCACACCACGGCTCGAACACG
>JAHFDX010000466.1 GCA_023248785.1 Myxococcales bacterium | reverse complement strand
CGATACCGCAACCGAGTCCCTACGAAGAGCTCGAACGTGCATGATGCATTTGAAGCTGCCGGAGCCGTGTTGATGGGCAAGACAAACTTGAGCGACCTCGGGCTTGTACCCGAAGCCTCGAGTTACGTTGGTGGATGCACGAGCACACCGTACGATCTCACGCGAACCGCTGGCGGAAGTTCCGGCGGCGCGGCTGCTGCGGTTGCTGATGGCATGGTCGCGTTCGACTGGGGGACGGACATTGGTGGGAGCATCCGGCTCCCAGCTGCCTTCAACGGCGTACTTGGGCTTCGTCTCTCAAGCGAATACTGGCCAATCGATGGTCTCTTTCCACGTATACCCAGCGTGCTCACATGGATGTGCAGCCAAGGGCCCTTGACGCGAACCATCGAGCAGATGCGCACTGTGGTCGACGCGGTCGCGCCCGTCCTCCGTCGTCCTTCGTCGTGCTCGTTCAAGGCGCGCGGTGCGTTTGTTGTAACGCCGGATGTTCTAGGCGGCTGGCCGACGTTTGAGGCCGACGTCTCGCCAGTCGTTCGAGCGGCATTGGAAAGCGACGTGCACTTCAACCATGGCTTGCCGTCAACATCGCGAATGCGAGACGTGTATTCCGCGATTTGGGCCTCGAATCTCGAACAACTTCTCGAAGCCGATGAGTCACTCACTCTCTCGCAGAGCGTGCGCGACGTCTTGGTCGCCATCTTCACGCGTGGACGGTTTGGCAATCGAGTATTTCATCCGACGACCGCTGAGATCCTCGCCCTCATCGCACTGGGTCGCTACACGATCTATCGAAACCCCGAACAGGCGATGCGTAACGCAAACGCCTTGCGGTCGCAGTTCGCCGCTCTTTGGGACCTCGGCCACGTCATTGTGATGCCCGTGTGCATGTTCCCCCCACCGCGCATCGGGCGCACAAACTACAACTTCAATCTGCTGTCGTGCACGATGCCTGGCAACATCGCGGACGCTACAAGCCTCGCTGTCCCATTTGGAACATTCGCGGGCAACCTGCCTAGAGCCCTGCAAATCATGGGCCCGCCCGGAAGTGAACAGGCCGTGTTACAAATTGGCGAGCGCCTCATCGAGGCGCGTGACCGCACCCATCACTTGCGCCCGTTCCCGCCACCCGACTTCACACCGCAACGCCGAAATCACGCAACGCCGCATTGAGGCTCACCTTGCGATCGGTGCTGGCGGTGCGCTTACCAATGATGAGCGCACATGGAACGCCATACTCTCCCGCGGGGAACTTCTTCGCGCGCACACCTGGGATGACGACGCTCTGCGGCGGCACGAAGCCTTTGGACTCCACAGGTTCGTTGCCGCTCACATCGACGATGACCGTCGACGCGGTAAGGGTCACGCCCGCACCGATGACGGCTTCGCGGCCGACACGCACACCCTCGACGAGAATGGCGCGTGAGCCGATAAACGCGCCGTCTTCGACAATGACCGGCTGCGCCTGTGGCGGTTCAAGCACTCCGCCGATGCCAACGCCGCCAGACAAGTGGCAGTCGCGTCCTATCTGCGCACACGAGCCAACGGTCGCCCATGTGTCGACCATCGTGCCCGAGCCAACGTAAGCACCAATGTTCACGTATCCAGGCATCACGAGCGCACCCGGTTCGAGGAAGGCGCCGTGTCGTACGACGCCTGGAGGCACGACGCGCACTTTGGCACTGTCTAGGTTACGTTTTAGCGGGACCTTGTCGTGGTATTCGAAAGGCCCGACCTCGATCTTCTGCATCGGTTGAATGCCGAAATAGAGCAAGATCGCACTCTTCACCCACGCGTTTGTGATCCACTCGCCATCGGGCTCGGAGGGAGGCGTTGCAACGCGAAGTTCCCCGCGATCAAGACGCGCAATGACCTCGCGAATGGCTTCTTGGACTTCGGGTTGAGCGAGAAGCGATCGATCAGCAAATGCCGCCTCGATCGTGGACCTGAGCGTAGACCTCAGAGCGGTCGTCATGACTCAACACGTACTACGTCAGACGAGTTCATTCGCGGGAAAGAAGTACGCGATCTCGATCTTCGCGTTTTCGAGTGAGTCGGACCCGTGCGTCGCGTTTTCACCCACGTTGGCGCCAAAGAGCTTGCGAATGGTGTTCGGATCGGCCTTCGCCGGATCGGTGGCTCCCATGAGCTTTCGCCATTCGGCCACGGCGTTGTCCTTTTCGATCGCGCCCACAACAACGGGCGATCGCGTCATAAACTCCACAAGTTCGCCAAAAAATGGGCGCTCGCGATGCACGGCGTAAAACCCTTCGGCTTGCTTGCGCGACAGGTGAAGTCGCTTCAGCGCAACGACGTTGAATCCTTCCTGTTCGATGCGCGCAAGGATGGCGCCCGCCTTCTTCTTCTCCACTGCATCTGGCTTGACGATGAAAAACGTGCGTTCAAGAGCCATGGGATTCTCCAGGTAGGCAATAATCGGCAACTGTAGGCGCAGATAGAAGAACGTGATGCCGCATGCAACGCATAATTGCGGTTTCAACAGCGCCCGCTGACATCAGGTGCGGATGCGATTATCTGATATGCTTGAGCTGCCGTATCCATCGACGGCGAACCATGAGAACACTCAAGACGGCAATTTTCGCGTTGCTTGCCTTTACTTTTGCCTGCGGGCCCAACACCGTGCGGGAGGCCAACACGGCGCTCACGACGCGAAAGGACGCTACGCCTTTGATGCGGTGCAACGTGGCCGCAAAGCGCCATGAGCCCCTCGTTACAGAGTGGCCCGCCTCGTCCAAGGCCCGTCTGGAGACTCTGTTGCTCGAGACGCTGGAGAGCAAGGACTCGGCGGCCGTAGCCGTCTCCTACGCCGGATGTGAGATGAACATCGTCGATACGTGCAAGCCACCGGGCAACTACGACTTTTACAAAACGAGCCTGCACCGCGATTCAATCGACATCAAGGACTCGGACGAACTCTACGCAAAGCTCCCTCTGGGCGCGGTAGGAGTCGAAGGAGAGCTGGAACGTTCCGGCCGGCTCACGATGACGACGATCATTGCCGGACAACTCAAGCTGCTTCCGGACTCCACAAAGATGGACGCCGTGCACGAAACCGCGGGCTGTGAGCACGCAACGCACTTGATCATGGCCGTTAGCCTCGGCGCGTTCGCACTCAAGGCCGGCGAGAACTCGAAGGTGGGTGGGGGCATCAAGAGCGGTTTGTTTTCGGGCGGGAAATCATCGGGACACGAGGAAAAATTGGTACGTGAGGCGGGTGATCCCAAGGCCTGTGAAAACACGCCGCCCGATCAACCAGCGCGTGGTTGCCAGGTGCCCATTCAGCTTTTTTTGCAGCCAATTCCCGGAGCGGTCGAAGAAAACGTTAAGTTAATTGAGTCGCAACCCCTCGCGCCCATAGGTCCTATCGAACGGCCGAAAGCCGAAGCGAGCACAAATTTGAGATTTTGGAGTTACATTTTGGCCGGCGTAGGGGTTGCCGCTGGGGGCGCAGGCGCTCTCTTTCTCCTCCAAGCCAATAGCAAAGCGAATGCGGTTAATAGTGGAACGTTGTCGACGGGTTCCGATGTCGAATCGGCAAAAGGGCAGGCCACTACATACCGAGCCATTGGTATCGGTGGGGTCATCGTGGGAGGTCTGGGGCTCGGAGCGGCGGTGCCCCTCTTCCTTTCCGGAGGAGGGATCAACGTCAAGGGCGGCTTGGACGTAAAAGCGAATGTAAAGGGAGACGTCAAAGGAGGGACGAAGTGAGAACCTCCAGATTTGTGACGATCGCTGTTACAATTTCCGCGTGGGTAGCGTTGGCGTGCAGCTCCGTCTCCAGCAGTGGCTTCCCGTGCGCGAAAGACGGAACGTGCCCAACGAGCATGACGTGCACCGAGGGCAAGTGCATGACCGGTACAACAACGGGTTCGACCGCAACAGGAGGAGGCTCAGGCGTTGGCACCGCGTGTTCAACGAGTGCGCCATGCCCGACGGGCCTCGACTGCTATGAGAGCGTATGC
>JAHFDX010000465.1 GCA_023248785.1 Myxococcales bacterium | reverse complement strand
TGAAGAAGCTCTACGCGTTCGAACTCATTCATGTGCGACCGCTTCGGTCGGCAACCGCACCACAAATGCACTTCCCGTTGGAGCGTTATCAGCCACAGTGACGGTGCCCGAATGCGCTTCGACCAATCGCTTCACAATCGAAAGTCCGAGCCCGGCACCTCCGTGCTCCCGGGTGGACGACGAGTCAACCTGGTAGAACGCGTCGAAGATGCGCTTCTTCTCACGAGCCGGAATTCCGATCCCCGTATCGAGCACTTCGATCTCAACGCTGGGAGCTGCGCCCGAAAGCAAAACGAACCCCAAGTCCTCGACACCAGGAACGTCGGTCGAAACAACGCGCGCTCTCACGGAGACAGTTCCCCCCATGGGCGTAAACTTGATGGCGTTCTCCACCAGATTGAGCATGATCTGACGGAGACGCTCGGGATCGGCGGTGACCTCGGGCAGGTCAGACTCCACGTCGAGTTTCAGCTCGACGCCCTTCTTTCGACCATGAGGAAGCAGAGTCGAGACAACTTCGTTGAGCACCGGAAGGACCGCCACACGCCGCCTTTGGATGTGCATCGTTCCACTGTCGAGTTTCGATAAATCGAGAAGTGACCGAATCAATCCCAAGAGCTGCTCGCTCTTTTCGTGAATGGTCTCCACGAATTGCGCCTGCTCGGGTTGCAACGGCCCCGCCATCCCTCCCGAAAGCATTTCACTGTAGCCAATAATCGAGGTCAGCGGCGTTCTCAGCTCATGACTCACGGTTGCCAAGAAGTTGGACTTGAGGCGGTCAAGCTCACGAAGCCGGTCATACGCAACCTGCAACTGCGCGCTCTTGTTTTCGAGTTCGCGATAATTCTCACGCACGCTCACAAGGTGCATCTCGCTCGCCAGATGCGCCTTGTGCGCGCTGAACAAGATCAAGTCGAGCGCGGCTCGTAAGTGATTCGCAATACGCGAAACCGTTTCATCCTTTGCTCGCGGCATTCGCAAGAGTGCAAGCCTCAGCTTGTCCGCCGATTGGCTCGGGGCTGCCTCCGCCAGTGTTTCGGGGGCTTCCTGCAAGCCATGCGGCAAGTACGGCCCCAAGATGAGTCTTCCCACCGACCGGTGTTCATACGTGATGGCACTGATGCGATACGCCGCCCCTGAAAAACAGGGCTCAATCTCGTCGACTCCTGCTTCCGGGATTGTTTTTTTTACCTTCTCGACCGTTCCCGAACACGCGCGTCGACCCGTTGTATCTTCGTTGACCAGACCGCACATGTCGTGTTCCGAAGAGGAATCGACAATCAACCCTCCGCTGCGCGAGTAAATGCGCACGCCAATCCCGAAGAGCGAAAAGAAATTCCGGCACAGCTCTGCGAGAGCCTCGCGTTCCACAAGGTCTTCAAGACGAACCGAGGGATCGACCGATGTCGAAAGCAACGACGCGGGAGTCATGAAAGCTCCTTTCCAGGAGCCCCTGATGACGCTTCGTCCGGCGGACGCGGCCCGCCCAACGCTCGCGCACGCACCATTTCCAGGTCAAGTTGTATTCCCAACTTTCGTGTGACCTGACCGATGAATTCGTCCCGCCCGATCCCAACCAGATTCGCGAGCTGATGCTCTGCGTCGAGCTTGTTCCACGTGCGATCCAAAAGTGCGAGAAATGTCTCGGCAACGCCGGTTCCATCAATTGCGCTCGCAAGGTAAACGGGCTCGCGACCGCGCCGCGCGAGGTCTTCAACCTCTGCGATCGGTCTCACATCGGGAAGGTCGCGCTTGTTAAACTGAATCACAAGGGGCACGTCCCTAAGCGAGAAACCAAGCTCGGTTAAGTTCTCGCGCAGATCGAGAAACGACTCGGCGTTGCGGCGCACTTCATCGCGCCTCGAGTCCGCGATGAACGCAACTCCGTCAGCTCCCTGGAGCACCAACCGTCGGGTGGAGGCATGGAGGACCTGTCCCGGAACGGTAAAAATCTTAATGCGCAAGGTGACCTTGCCCGACGATCGCGAATCTGAAGCGCCCTCCGCTCGAAAAACGAACGGAAGTACGTCAAAAAAGAGGGTTCGATCGTCACGCGTTTCGAGCGTCATCAGTCGCCCGCGGCTGTCGTCGCGCGTGATCTGGTGGAGCGCGCGCAAATTGGTGGTTTTTCCGCTTAGCGCCGGCCCGTAGTAAACGAGCTTGATCGTCGCCTCCTTGGCATCGAACTGTATCTGCACGCGATCGAGGGTATAGGAAATCGCCTGCTGCGAGAACGAATGGTGGTGTTTCTAAAAAGGGTCTTACACTCTGATACCCATGTTGACCGAAGGTACCAAAGCACCCAATTTTTCCCTCCCAGAGTCGTCCGGGGGAACGTTTTCTACGCGAGCGCACAAAGGCAGCTGGCTCGTCGTCTACTTTTACCCAAAGGACAACACCCCAGGGTGCACGCGCGAAGCCCAGGACTTTAATGCCTCCATTGCGACATTCCGAAAGCTCGACGCAACCCTCGTCGGTATTTCGAAGGACACGATAAAGAGCCATTGCACGTTTCGCGACAAGTTCGCGCTCAAGTTTCCTCTGGCAAGCGACACCGATCTCAGTGTGCAAAAGGCCTTCGGTGCGTATGGGAAAAAGGTCCTTTACGGCAAGGAAATCCTGGGAACGATCCGTTGCACATTCATCATCTCACCCAAAGGGGTCATCGCGCGAGTGTTCGCGAAAGTGAAAGTCGACGGTCACGTCGATGAAGTACTTTCGGCTCTTAAAGAGTTACAGAAGACGTAGATCATATGGCGAGACGTTACGTCTTACCGCCCAAGGAGATTCCATGGCAATCGCTCCGCCACTCGACTTCGAGGCCTACGTTGCACGCCGACGGGCTTCCCATACGGGAGGGCCCGAAGGACAAGGTCGCGAATACTCATACGTTTCCGACCGTCAAACGCGCGCTGCATTCGAACGCATGAAGCCCGTCGAGCTTGCGGTTTCGGCCTCGGTGCGTTTTTTCAAGCACCTCGGAAAGAACCAACTTTTAGGCCAGTCGGTACGGGTTAGCGAGCGCCAGTTTCCGCGCCTTCACTCGCTCACGAAATCGTGTGCCTCGACGTTACATATTGCGATGCCCCAAGTTTACATCGTCAATTCGCCAAACTTGAACGCCGCAACGTATGGAACCGAAGACGAAGCCTACATTCTCGTGCACTCCGCACTCGTCGATCATTACTCCGACGAAGAGCTTCTCATGGTGCTAGGTCACGAGTGCGGTCACATTCACAATTCACACGTCGTGTACCTCACGGCGCTGCACTTCTTGACGCACATGGCGAGTGTGTTTGTTCGATGGATCGTTCATCCCGCGATCCTTGCGCTGCGAGCATGGTCACGACGCGCGGAAATTACCTGCGACAGAGCGGGTATGCTGTGCAGCACCAGTCAACCCGTTTCAGAGCGCGCGCTTGCGAAGCTCGCGCTCGGGTCGCGCAAGTTGTACGAAGAGCTCGACCTCGAAGCGTTCCTTGAACAATACGAGGACAGCAAAAACGGCATCGGTCGCTTCATGGAGGTTTTTGCTACGCACCCTTGGCTTCCAAAACGAATTCTCGCAATGCGCGAGTTCGGCAAGAGCGAGCTCTTCCGTCGTGCGAGCGGCGCAGGAGTCGACGGCTTGTCGATGATCGAAGTCGACGAGCGCGTTCGCAACATCCTTCAAGGTGACGCGTAGTGATGAGAGTCCGTGGAACGCGGGCTCTCGTCACTGCCACGAGCAAGAAACGTGCGCGAGTACAAGGCGAGGAAGGGAACAGGTCATGTTTGAGGGATTTCGAGAACGTAAGAACGAGGTTGAGCGCGCACTGTCCGATTTGGCGAGCGCAGCTCAGGAATTAGGCGCCCGCTCGCTCACGACACGCATCACGGAAACGTTGGTTCGTAAGCTCGAAGAGGACCGTTTTCATTTGGTGGTTGTTGGCGAATTCAATCACGGAAAAACAACCTTCATAAACGCGCTACTCGGCACGCATGCCCTCCC
>JAHFDX010000019.1:13762-15999 GCA_023248785.1 Myxococcales bacterium | reverse complement strand
CGGTCATGCCCAAACTCGGTCCAACAAACTCCGCCAATAGCTCCGCCGAATTGCCTTCCATCGCGTGGCCGCGAATCTTTGCGCGCTGATGAATCCACTGAACGAGCGCCCGATCATCAAGGGGATCGCACGTCACAAGAAGATCGCGCTTTTTCGCGAGCGTGGCGAGTTTGCGCCTCCCGTCGAGTTTCGTGGCACAGAGCACCAGGCAGGTCGATTCCACCGGCGCTTCGACGTACGCGGTGAGAGCATCAAGCGCATCATCTCCGTCCCATCGATCGAGATGACGAACGGCGACGAAGCGTTTGCTCGCCATCATGGGTAACGTTCGACAAGCACCAAGCACTTTCGCGACGTCGATGTCGCCCGCGGTGAATCTATCTTCGTTGAAATCTGCAATCGCCCCACGGAGAGCAGCCGTGCGAAGCGCATCAAATACTTCATCGGCGAGCAATCGTTCTTCGCCGACGATTAAATAGATGGGCGCGAGCGTCCCAGAGTTCGCTTGCGCAACCGCAGCGTCAGGCTTCACGCGACCGGACGCGAGCGTCGTGCAATCCAAACAAGCGCGACCAACGTCCCTGCCAGCCAGGTCCCGGACGGCGTTCGCTCACCCGGAATGCTGCAGCCGCAATTTTTTGGTTTGGACTTCAATTCTTCTTCCGGCGTTTTCTCGTAGGCGCCCGTTGGGATGAGCGAACTTCCGGGACCCACGGCCGCAACCTCGGAGGCAACGGGTGCGGCGATGGGATCCTTTTTTGATCCAGCGCCAGCATCGACGTTGTCTACCTTGGTCATGAACTCGATCGCGCCGCGATACACGGGCTCATTTTTGCCCTTCAGCGAAATGCGTTGGGCCGTCCCGATTTCCGTTCCGTCGTTGGTGGTGACGGTCAGATAGTATTCGCCGGCTTCGAAAAAACCCTGAGCGCGTTTCACGTCGAACTCGTAGTTCGTGGACTTAAAGACGTTGCCCCGAACGTCCGCAAAATTGACGAGCTGTTCGAACGTGCTCTTGAGAGGCGGGTCGATTCGAATCTTGTTCATCACGGGCGGCTTGCCGCGTTCCGTAATGGTTTGCTCGTACACGGTGAGTTTGCTGAATGAGAAGCGCATCGGCAGGTGCAACGTGTCAGGCGCTTTGGGCAGATCAATTCGTATTTTCAGGTGCCATTCGCCCTTGTCTTCTTCAGCGTCGGGAGCGGCCACCTTCAGCGCACCGTATGCATACGCTTTTGCGCCATGGAGAAGCATGGTGCACAGCCAAAGACCTACAACCAACCACCGCTGCACGCCTTTCATGGGCACCTCATCCGACGCACATTACCGGAGGGTTGGGCAAATTGTCCGCAAAAACTTGAGATCAACGGCCCCCGTCGACCGTCTACTCAGCAAGGCGCGACTTCAGCAGTTATGGAAGCTCGAGCAGGGCTGGCGCCAAGTGCCAGAGCCGTTTACACTTCTTGCATAGGATTCGGATGTAGATGGAGCTGCGCACGCTCGAGTACCATGACCGGATTCGCATTGTTGACTTCTTGAGGTCGGCTGGGCTTGGGCGAGCGTCAGGATGGGCGGGATGACAGATCGAAGTGGTACCGCAGCCAAAGGAGGAGTGCCCGATCCGCTCCTGGGGCGTCTCATTAATGACCGCTTCAAGGTGGTGTCTCTCATTGCGCGCGGAGGAATGGGAAAAGTCTACCGCGCAGAGCAAGCTCCGCTCGGTCGACTCTGTGCACTCAAAGTGCTTAATCCAAACTACGCAGGCGAGCAGGATCCCGAATTTCATCGCCGTTTTTTCCTTGAGGCGAGCATTGCTTCGAAGCTCACGCACCCGAACACAGTGACCATCTTTGACTACGGTCGCACCGACGACGACGTCTACTACATGGCGATGGAGTACTTGGAAGGGGTGACCCTCCACAAAGCGCTCCGTCAGGGAGCGCCGTTCGACGAAGAGCGTGCCGCCCATATCGCGCGCCAGATTTGTCGCGCACTGCGTGAAGCGCACTCTCTCGGCGTGATTCACCGCGACTTGAAGCCCGCGAATATTTTCTTGACCGAGCACGGCGACGAAAAAGACTTCGTTAAAGTGCTCGACTTTGGGCTCGTCAAGAACGTTGGCGAGAACAAGGGTGAAGATCTCACGCAAACGGGCCTCTTCATGGGCTCGCCGAAGTACATGGCACCCGAACAAATCCGGGGCGATAGGGTCGATGCGCGCACGGACATCTATGCGC
>JAHFDX010000019.1:4823-13752 GCA_023248785.1 Myxococcales bacterium | reverse complement strand
TGATTCTTTACGAGATGTTGACGGGCAAGGTTCCGTTCGATCGCCCAAACAGCGTCAACATTCTCATGGCGCATATGCACGAAGAAGTGCCACCGATGCGACAGATGAATCCTACGATTCAATTGTCGCAGGCGCTCGAGGAAACCGTGATGCGTTGCATGTCGAAGGACGCCAATGGCCGATTCTCCTCAATGGACGAGGTGCTCGGCGCGCTGAAGCGAATGTCGAATGGTGCGTTCACGGGAACAATGTCTGGCCTGATGACTGGCGAGTATCGGGTGGGAGGTGGGCACTCACCAAGTGTGCCGCCACCTTCCACGCAGGTGATGCCGGGAAGGCCAGGCGCGGAGCCTGCAGCGCCCGTCCAGCCGGGTTTGTCCACGCAGGCGTCCAATGGAGGCGCGGACGCGCCGGCAGTTGTAAGCTCAAAGGGAACAGCGGTTGATATCCCCTCGCAGACCAAACGCGGCGCGTTGCCGTGGGTGATGGCTGCGGCCCTCATCGGTGGAGCCGTCGTGGTAGCTGTGATTGCCGCGCAATCGATAGGTCGCAGGCAAGACGCGCCACCCGCAAAGTCGGTGACTACGACGCCAACTACGCCAATCACGCTAAACACAGCGCCTTCGACGATTGCAGCGCCAAGCGCGTCAGCCTTCGTGAAAATCCGCGTCACATCGGATCCGGACGGCGCGAGCGTGCGTGAAGATGGTGTCGAAGTTTGTTCACGTACGCCCTGCGATGTGTCGTATCCGGGCGATGCAGCAAAGCCCGAAACACAGCACAAGATTCAAGTGATTAAGATCGGCTACAAATCCGAAACCTCGACGTTTGGTCCGAACGCAGGTTCGATTTCGATCAAGCTCACCAGAGAGTTTGGCCGGCCACAAGTGCCACCACCGAACAATACGAAGCCGGAAGTCCCGGTTGTGCCGCCGGGGTACAAACCGGAAGTTCCTTATTGAGGCGCGCGTACTTCACGTTCCAGCACATCTGGTGGACGCGATCAAAGGTCGCAGTGGTCGGAACCACACCATCGCAGTGAGCGGCGCGCCCACTGACGTCTGCGCAGCCATGAGCGCATCCAAGGGGATACGGGGTGTACTGGGAATGCACGCACGCGCCACTACCACGAACGACCGGGAACGGGCCAATCCGACTTGGATTTTGTCAAGCCGCACCGACCGAGCATATGCCTCCTGTAGGTGCCCCTTTTGTCATTTGGTTGAAAAGACGCGTCGTTCGTTCGACACTCAGGCTGCGCGTGCGGGGCAATCGCATGGGCAGGTTGGTCGGTCGAGGAGGGCTTCGTGCGAAGGATGCGTCTACGCCAAGCAACATTGCGTCTTGCGGTTCTGCTTGGGTTTGTACTTTTGCCTTCCACAGCACTTGCGGATGCGCGAACGGAAGCCCGTGCCCACTTTCGCAAGGGCATGCAGGCCATTGTCAACGGCAACTACGATGTGGGCATCGCCGAGCTAAAGCAAGCGTACGAGATCATGCCGCACGCCAACGTGCTCTACAACATTGCGCGCGCGTACGTGGAGTCGGGCGAGATTGAGCAGGCGATCAATCATTACGAGAAGTATGTCGCTGAAAATCCGCCGGACAAAGAAGAGGTCGTGCAGATCGTTGCGCAGTTGAAGGCGCGTCTTGAGCGCCAGAAGGCGCAGAAGGCAGCGCAGCAAAAGAAACCGGAGGGTCCGAATCCGACGGGGCCAGACCCTAAGGAACCTAAGGAACCTAAGGAACCTAAGGAACCTAAGGAACCTAAGGAACCTAAGGAACCTAGGGAACCCGACCTCGGAAAGGGGAAACCACCCGCGGGTGTGAAATCCGACGTGCGAACCGATGAGGTCTACGAAGAGTCTGTTGTTACGGCTTCGCGCGGCGCGGCACAAAGTCCGCTCGAGGCAGCAAGCTCGGTGTCGATCATCACGGAGCAGGACATTCGCCTCTCGGGAATCACCAAGATTCCCGAACTTCTCCGCCGCATTCCGGGCGTCGACATCATCGCGGAGTCTGGCGCGCAACATGACATCTCGTTTCGAGGCCTCAATCAGCGCCTCGCAAACAAGGTGCTCGTGCTTGTCGATGGCCGGTCCGTCTATGTGGACTGGTTCGGTGGAACGTTTTGGGAAACGCTAACCATTGACGTTGATCAAATCGAGCGCATCGAAGTCGTGCGCGGTCCTGGTTCAGCACTTTACGGTGCAGATGCCGTCGCAGGCGTTGTGAACATCATCACGAAGGCGCCGGGTGCCGGGAAAAATTCCGCACGCCTTGGCGCCTCCAACGATGGCAGCGCCTACGCGTCGATGCGCGTGACGGGCAAAGAGGGAAACCTCGCCTACAAGGTCTCGGCGGGGTACTCGCGCTACCCGCGATGGAGTCGTGAAATTCCGGACGGTCGCGTCGACGTGAAAACGTTCGTCCCTGATCAAAATCTTGGGCTCGAGACACTTCGCTTCGATTCACGCAATACGTATCGCATTTCGAAGGACGTAAGCGTTGGACTTGGGAGCGGATACGCGCAGGGGTTCATGGACTTCTATGCGATCGGTGTCTTCAAGGACTTCAACTCGACAGGACGCTTTGGCGACGTGACGGCCTTTGTCAATACCAAGAAGTTCAACTTTCGAACCTTCTATAACTTTCAACGGTTTGAAAACAGCATGGCGTCAAACTACTTCGGGCAAACGCTGTACCCGACGCCGATTGCCGGTAACGTTGCCGACGCGGAAGGCGTTTATTCAGACAAGCTCACAACCGGCCCCTTGGAGCACGACGTAAACGCGGGCGTGAACTATCGCTTGCGAAACGCATCGTCGTCTTACACAGGGGGCAATCGCGATGAGCACCATTTCGGTCTGTTCGCTCAGGACGCGCTCAAGATCACGAAGGCCGTTGAGTTTGTTGCAAGCGGTCGTCTTGACTACGTTCCCTACACACGAAAACTCGAAGGTTCGCCACGCGGCGCTATCCTTGTACATCCGACCAAAAAATCGACAGTGAGAGCTACATTTAGCTGGGCGTTTCGAAAGCCAACCTTTCTCGAGGGCTACGTGGACCTCGGTGTGCAGACGCCATCCGGATCCGTAGAAGCTCACAACGAAACGCTCAAAATTGGTCGGCTTAAACCCGAGCGCATTCTCACAGCCGAGCTCGCTTACCTCAATCAGGAAAGCGAGTACGTTCAATTCGACGTAGCGGCTTACTACAACCGCGTGACCGACTTGACGACGCTGATGCCATCGCAAACTGTGACGCCCTCGGATCGCATTGGCGACACCTTGTACGATTCCGCCAAGGATCGATTTGTGGCCGCCTACTCGGGGTTCATCAACTCATGCAATGCGCTCAACGTTGTGGGTGGAGAGCTTAGTGCCAGGGCGTATCCAACGGAGGGGCTCGACGTTTTCGCGAACTATGCGTTTAACCGCGCGTACTCAGAAGCTCCCGCGGGATGCGATGTTGTTGAAGATCACCGCACGAGCATGCATAAGATCAACCTCGGTGTTCAGGCGCGTACGAAGCTTGGCGTCGATGGTGAGGTGATCTTCCACTATGTTTCACCACAGGAATGGGTTGAACGCGACTTCGACGCGGTGACGAACTCAATCAAAGACAAGCCGTTCTCTGTTCCAGCGTATGGCATGCTCAATGCTCGCGTGGGGTATCGCTTTCCTGGGAACAAACCTGAGGTCAGCGCGACTGCCTTCAACTTGCTCAACAACGTGCACCAAGAGCACCCATTCACAAACTTTGTCGGGCGCCGCTTCATGGCGTTCTTGCAATACTCCTTTTGAGGTGCGGCCATGAAACGAATCTTCACGCATGCAGCGGCTGTCACCGGGTTAGCAGTGGTTTCCTACTTCATCGGTTGCACCGACCCTCCGGCGCTCAACGTCCTTGCGCCCGCGGGCATCATTCGGGGAACGGTGTTTTATTCAGGGCCGCAGCCGTGCACAGAAAACAAACACATCATCGGCACGGCGAACATGCTGCTCTTCGACACACGGTTGTTGCCTCCACCCGATGGGCTCGGAGTGCGCTCTTCGCGGATCATGACCGTGTCGGGCGATGTGCTGTTTCACGATATTGCAAGTTCAGTTTATCACGACCCCTCGGGCGCTCGATATTGTCCGCCGGCGGGGGTTGCGCCCGTGTCGGCCAGCGCGCCGTTTGAACTTGGCCCGGTCGATCCAGGCAAGTATCAGATGCGGGCATTCTACGACTACAACAACGATTTCCATCCGCTGTTCAAGTTCGCGAACCTGCCTACGCTTGGAGATATCGCCGGCGGTGCGATCCAAAATACGACCGAAGTTCTCCTGGGCGGGCGCGTAAAATACTCGACCCTTACCGTTGGAATGGAGTCGGCAGCAGAGGTTAACAGCAAAGCGGATCCGGAGCCGGGGAAGAGATGTTCGGGGACTCGGTCCGACGGGCCTCCTGTTTGCATTCCTGCGTCGGGATTTGTACTTCAAAATGTGAGCATCACGTTAGGCCTTCCGCTCCCCACGCAACGACCCTACTTCAGTGTTTCGTCGGTCGATTTCGCGAAAGACAAAGATGGAAATCGCCCAGCGCAGGAAGTGAGTCCGTCGCTTATCTCGGTCCCAGCAGACTTTCACGTAGCGGATGCCGCACCTTTTACGGTGCAAGACAGCTTGCCCGTTCTCACCTTGCGCTCGGGCGTGCGGGATGAGGAGCGCGCGGCGGCGATGGCGGCACCTTTCTACGCGGGCGTTGATAACCCTGGCGTTCTTCTCACCATGTCGAACGACTCGAATCGAGACGGGGTTATCAGCAGCGCCGATACGATTATCGGCAGCACCCTCGCGCGATCGATGTGGCCCCTGATTTCTCTCTCGAAGCTCGACATGAGCGATCCATATCGGCGCACTGTCCAAGACAAGCCACGCGTGATCGCTTCTGCAATTACGGCCTATAGTGCTGATGCGAGCGAGCCAGGAAAGTTGACGAACCTGATTGCTCGAACGGTTCTTTCTCCGGAGGCTCGACCTTTTCTCACAGCGGTGTTGAGGCCGACGGCGATTTGTATTCCCGATGCCGCCGATGCCAATGGTCCAACGACGGTGGTGACCCCCTACGAGGTGGATTCGACGGCCTCGCAAGCGAAGATCATCAGCGAGTACGATAAGACCCTCGATGATGTGGCAACGCAGCTCGGACGAAAGCGCGACGGAGTTCGCATCGTTTACGCATGTTTGCCACCGGCCAATCTCTCGCTCAATTTGATCTATCCACTCACGGGTCAGGCGTGGACATTGCCCAATGAGATGGCCACGTGCATTGGCAGCGAAGTGGCTTCAGCGGATGGCCTTCGGTGTGGACAGCGCGCACGGCTTTCGTCGCAGGGGACGCTCGTCCAGTTTGCCCCCGCAACCAATTCGAACTACTGCCGGGAGCGAGTAACAGCGCTTAAGGATCAAGGCGACGGCGAGGGCAGTCCCTATGCAAACGTTGCTCAACGGTATCGAGAGACATGCCTCACGGAAGCGGAGAAGACGAAGTTCGATCAGGGAACGCTCTGGGATCGCTGACTCCAAGCGAGACCGCTTCGTTTTTGCGGTTTCCTCTTCCGGACGCATCTCTGCGTGGGCCATTGGCGCTTGCCATCGGAAACTTCGACGGCGTTCATCTAGGCCATCAAAGTGCACTCGAACAACTTCGTTCGCGCGCCGAAAAAGCCGCCATCCGATCTGCCGTCCTCACCTTTGATCCACATCCCGCGGCCGTCGTAGGTCGTGGCGCCCCACCGATACTCACAACACTTGAGCGCAAGGCAACGATTCTCTCGTCGTTCGGTGTAGATCAGGTGTACGTGCGGACGTTCGATCTTGCGTTTTCGATGCTGTCGCCGCAAGCGTTTGTGGATGACCTATTGATTGTTCTCGGCGTGCGTCTTGTGCTTGTAGGTGACAATTTTCGTTTCGGATATCGGCGCGAAGGGGACGCAAGCCTTCTTCGAAAGCTTGGACGATCGTCCGCATTCGACGTCGAAACCCTGTCCCTTGTTCGTACCGAAGAGGGCGTGATTTCAAGCTCGCGAATTCGCGAGGCGCTTGCAGCGGGCGACCTAGCCCGCGCGAACGCGTGGCTAGGCAGGCCGCATCGGGTTTCGGGACTCGTGGTCGAAGGGCGAAAACTTGGAAGGACCCTTGGTTTTCCTACGGCAAATCTCAGCGCCATGCCGGAAATGATCCCGATGGCTGGCGTCTATGCCGCGCGCGTGACCGGGCTCGGCGAGGCGGTCGTGAACATTGGTCGCAGGCCAACCGTCGAAGCGGAAGGAGCGCTTGCTGTCGAGGCCCACATTCTCGATTTTTCGGCGGACTTGTATGGCCAAGTGGTGACCGTCGACTTGATCGAGAGAATTCGAGACGAACAACGGTTCGATGGAGTCGAGGCGTTGCGCGCACAGATTGGAAGGGATGTGGAGCGTGCACGTTATTTGTTGAGCATGTAGCGTCATGCTCCGCGCTAAGATGAGCGCGTGGCCACCTCGATCTCGATGGAACGTGAAGAGCGCGGGTTCCTTGGAATTGCGCGTGATCTCCTCGCAGCGCTTGTGGAGCGCGGGCTCAATTTGCCGAACGCCGCGGACTTGATTCGCTCAATGCCAGTGAGCAAAAATCTAGCACCTCGCGTTGCGCCTTTGCCCACGGTTACGCTCGCGGAGATTTACGTACAACAGGGCCATCGGTCACGTGCCATCCACGTTCTTGAGCGCATCATTGAGCGCGACCCAGAAAACGCGCGCGCAATTCGGCTGCTCGAAGAGCTTGAGCCGCATGCACCGGTACCAGACTCGCCGGTGATAGCCCCTGAAGAATCGATGGAGCTTGCGGTTGCGTCCGCAATTGAGTCGTCCCCGCTAGTCAATCCCATGTTCGATCGTTCCGCGTGTGTGGCGCTCGTTGCACCGGGCGAGCCGATTTTCGTGATGTGGCACGTGCGTCAAGTCGACATTGAGGCGGACGACGAGCTGGGACTTCGAGTCCTGACGGTGCACTCCAGTTGGGACGGTCCACGCTGCGAAGAGGCGTGGTTTGCCCTTTCGTCGCTCGATGGTTCGCGTTGGCTCGCACCCGCTCCCGTCGCCGCGGTCGTACGCGTGGCGCTCGCTCGTCGCAACGGAACGGACACGTGTGTCCTCGCAACGTCCCCGTCTATCGAGACATGTGCTGACACGCCTTTAGGTTTCGTGCGTTGGACAACGGGTGGGCCCCTGCCAATCCGCGTTGACGATGACGACTACGCAGTCGTTTCGAGTGCCGCCAAGCTTCGCCTTTCACTTCCGATGGGCATGCTTCGCCACACCGAAGATCTGTTCGCCGCGCATGGATGAGTTCAAATAGTAAAGTGGCTTGAGGCTCTTTCCGAAGATCGTGTATCCGAAGCTCAACGCACTGGCCATTAAGTTCTTGTTCTTCCTAGCCGCCTTCGTGGACTCATTGGGCCGTGGTGCCGAAGTAAGTAGCGACGCCACGCCAACGGCGAGCCGATAAAGCGAGTGAAACGGAAATCCCCATTCAAACGCGTGTTCGACGTCGAGATCGGCTCCACGGAGCAGGGCGACGAGCGAGTCCGGTGTGTAACTCCGGAGGTGACCAATTGACACGTCAAACCGAGTGAGGTGGCCGCCGGGAACGGTGACGATGGCTACCCCCGAGGGCGCAAGCAAGCTCTTGAGGCGCGAAGCCGCAAGACGATGCTCATCGATGTGCTCAAGTACTTCGGAGCAAATGACGAGATCGAACTGTCCAAGACGCGCCTTGTGCTCGCGTTCGAATTTGGGGTGCGTGAGGTTCAATTCGAATAGATCGAACGTCGGGTTTTTCGCTCGGCTGATGATGAGGGATTGTTCGGATAGGTCGGCTCCAAAGATAGCCGCGTCCGGAAAGATGTTGTTGAGTTCGCGAAGCAGGTCACCCATGCCGCATCCAACGTCCAAAATACGCCGAGCGTTGGGCGCATATTTCTTTGCAAGCTCGACAACCATTCGCCTGCGATGAAAGGCTGCTGGACTTACGGCGTCGAGGTGGCCGTAGTTGCGCCACATTTCATCGTAAAAAGCTTTCGCCTCCACGTTTGCGTTTGCGTTGGAAACGTTGTCGATGCCGTCCGGGCCTCCGACGTTGTCTGACGCTGATTCAACGGATTCGAGCATTGCTTTTGCTTTCTGCCTGCGTGCCACGACTTCGGTACCTCGAGAAAGCAAGGGGCTAGCACACGTTTGGCTTTTGTCGTAGCTCTCAAGGAGCACGCGCATCCCCAAACGAGCGAATTACCGCAATTCGGCAAGAATTACGGGGTCTGGACCGTCCAGGCGATGGGGGGGCTGCCCCTTGGGATCGCGTCCGTGAAACGAGCCGACGTATCGCTCGACGCCAATGCGGTGGTACGCCGAGCATGACGCTGCATAGATGAACCCCTTACGCCACACGCTGCTTGGCAGAGGCGCAGGCCCCGAGCATTGCCGTTCTGCGGGATCTGGCGGGATCAGTGACCATCGCTTTTTCGCGACAACATTGGTGCGAATGTCGAAAACAGCATCGCTGTCGAGAGGTCCACCGGAGACAAACCAGGCTTCGACCATCGGATGAACGCTCGTTGTAATACGCGCTCCGAGTAACTCGACGCCCTCCGAATACGAGGCGCGCGAGTCGCGACGAAGCTCATGCTCGATTCGCTCGCGCAGCATGTGCACACGGCTCGTATCGTTCAGGAGCACCGCAACATTGTGGGCAATACGCACATCGTCGAGATCGACGGGTTCGCCTGTCGGTGGTGCCGGATTGTCGCCGAGATGAATTTGCCATTCCCAAGTGACAGATTCGATCGGTGTAATGGTGACGACCGGTTCAAACGGATTGCTAAAAACTCGCTCAACCACATTGAG
>JAHFDX010000019.1:3018-4813 GCA_023248785.1 Myxococcales bacterium | reverse complement strand
TCCTGGTCCGCGCACTAAGTCCATGAGCACAACATCGCCGATGAACATCGGTGCTCCACGTTTTCGAAGTTCCTGCAACGAGGCGAGGGACATGTTTGACGTGCGCGAGATCCAGTAAGGTGTCGAAGCCTGCTGCGGCCCGAGGTCGGTAGGTAACGGAGCAACCCGGTGCACTCGCCGAAGAGCCCATGCAAGGTGCCAACCGATTCCGGTGCTGGAGTCGAAGATGACCTGCTGGGACTCGGAAACGTTGGGGGCTATCCAGCGCACGGCGTGGATCATGTCGAGATCATCACGAATGAAGCCGCCCTTTTCGTTGAGTCGCCCGCCGGTTTCGCGCCCATACCTCAAGATGCGTGGAGCATCTGGCACGAGCAATGCGATGGGAGATATTACGAGTAGAAGGGCAAGCCCGCGGGCAGCCTGAACGCGCCCAATCCGGTGTCCGGCCCAGCCGAGAATTGCTTCGACCGTCGCGCTAACGGGAGCCATCGCGAGTGCGGCATACAACGCAAAATAATGCGGCCAGAAGTAGTGAATATCGGCGCCCTGTTTGAAAACGACATACTGGAGCGCGGCCGTAATGAGCACACCTAAGGCGAAAAATTCGGTCTCGCGACGGAGAATCAAAAGGCGAAGGAGCAAAAAGGGAACAGCGGCTTTGCCAACCGCAATGATCAAGGGGGTAAACGCCGACTCGATCCAAAACGCGCGCGCTTGTAGAACATCGCGTAACGGCGTTTCGGCCCCCGCAGAGCGCCACTGGGCGGAACCTAGCCAGTCTGCGAGCTTGCCGGCCTTGTGAAATGCACCCACCCAAAGGACGAGTGACATTGTGGTAACGGCTACGCACAAGGCCCACCACCGCGCGTAATGCTCTGTTTCAACACGCGGGAATAGACGCCGCGGAAGAACGTAAAGTCGTACGAGTGAGAGCGCGAGCACCAGTCCGACCAAAACAAAGCCCGGCCAATCGCCGAACGTTGCGAAAACAATCCCCGCGAGGCTCGATGCGAGAAACCGATCTCGCTTCGTTACAAGAAAGCGCTCAAACCCATGCAAGAAGAGGGTAATTCCAAACATCACCATGACTTCGAGGGCGTGGAAGTTTGAAAAGGAAATCGCGATCGGGATGAGCGAGAAGGTGAGTGTCGCGGCGGCGCTGGCTACTGTCCCCCACGCGTTTTTGGTGAGGCGTGCAAGGAGTATGATTGTGCCCACACTCATTAATGCAGCTGGAAGGCACAACGCTACATCACGGTGGCCGACGACACGGATGACGAGCGCTTCGAGCCAAAAAACGCCCCAAGGGTGATGACAGTAATACTCGGCAGGAGTGGGTTGCGAAGCGAACGCGTAGTCCCACACGGGGCCGAAGATCTTCCATCGCCACATGTTCTCGGCGGTGATTCCCTCCGCCGCACAGGACGCGTAGTGGCCGGCTCCAATGGGACCGCCGATTCCGACGAATGCCGCAAATGAGAACCATGCGACGGCAAGGCGCCGAATCCATGAGGCAATGCGATCGACCAAAAAGGATGGCGCCGATGCGCGCATACACGAACACTAACAACGGTCTGGCGTTCGGAACAGCGCGTAACGCAGCAGGCCGTTAGTCAACGCCCACGAACTCCCGTCGGACGTGGAAAATATGGTCACAGATTTCGTCGATTCCGACGCCATGCTTGCATTGTGCGAATACGAATGGCCCGCCTTCGCGCATGCGCAACGCATCGCGTTCCATGACGCCAAGGTCTGCGCCGACGAGGGGAGCGAGATCGGTCTTGTTGATCAC
>JAHFDX010000019.1:0-3008 GCA_023248785.1 Myxococcales bacterium | reverse complement strand
ATCACCAAGAGATCACTTTGCGTGATGCCAGGACCCCCTTTGCGCGGCACCTTGTCGCCGCCCGCGACGTCGATCACATAGATCGTGTAGTCGACGAGTTCACGACTGTATTGCGCGGCGAGGTTGTCGCCACCGCTCTCGACAATAAGAAGTTGCGGTGCCACATCGCGCATCAGGCCTTCGAGTGCGAGCAGGTTATGGCTGATGTCTTCGCGAATCGCGGCGTGGGGACATCCGCCTGTTTCGACCGCCCGAATGTGACGCGCAGGCAATGCGTGATGACGATGAAGAAACTCGGCGTCTTCGCGCGTGAAGATGTCGTTGGTTAGGACGCCAAGCCGATGCTCATCACGAAGGCGCTCGCAGAGCGCAAGAACGAGGGCTGTTTTTCCACTTCCGACTGGACCGCCAATTCCGACGGTAAACGCGCGCTCCTGATAGTTTCGACCTACGGGCGGTTCTCTACGCGAGAACATGCCCGGATGCGTCCAGTGTTCGTGCTTGTGAGGGTGTTTGTGATCCGACGAAGTGTCATGAGGCATGGAAGGTCCTTGTTTCGATTGCCTCTTACGACTGAAAGAGGCGTACGTCGAGCGCCTCGTGCGCTGCTTGCACGAGCTCGATGCGTGGGGACACGTTCGTCGCGTCTTCTGCACGAAGACCGTCCGATGCAAGAAGAGCTTGCTCGAACGTTTCAGCAAGCTCGTGTTGCATGCGTCCGGCTTCGTAGGGTCCGATGAGGTTTAGCCGAACGGCCGCAGAGAGCACGCTTCTTACGGACGATGTGAGCGCGAGCGACGCCGCGTCTACGCGTGCAATGTCACACGCATGGGAGATGAGGCCCAGCATGGGAAACAGATGGCCGGGATGCGAGCGCGCGCGAACATCGTCGTTGTAAGAGACCAGGGCTGCGTGGCCGAAGATTTTCGTGGCTCCGAGGAGCAACGCACCGCCCTGCGCAAGGCTTGCTTTTCGTGCGACGGGCGAGAGCAAAAACACGTCGCACCGTGCATCGACGGCGGAAGGGATCGTGCCCGCATGAACCTCGTGCAGGAACGGAATGCTCCCGAGAGCCGTTTGCCAGAGCGCCTGCTCCACAAACACGTGCAGGTCGTCGCGTGTTCGCACAGCTCCAAAACGCACCGAGGCTTCAAGCCCGCCCGAATGGACAAAACCCCCGCTCGGAAAGGCGGAGTCACATAGTTGAAGAAACGCCCAACGGTTCACGTTCATATTTCAAGAGGACAGGGTGTCTTTAGAACAACGCATAGCGTTGTGCGAGCGGGAGAGTCCACGCGGGATCGCAAATGAGCCTTTGCCCGTCGGCCCAGACTTCGTATGTTTCGGGATCGACGCGCATTTTTGGCAATGCGTCGTTGAGCTTCATGTCGCGCTTTCCGATGCCGCGGCATCGTTTGACAGGCTTCACCTTTTTTTGAAGATGGAGCGCCGCAATGTTGCCCTCTTCGATGGCTCGCTGCGAGACGAATGCGATGCTCGTTCCTCCGGTGGCACGCCCCATGGCACCGAACATGGGGCGCATGAAGACTGGCTGCGGCGTTGGGATTGACGCATTGGGATCGCCCATTTGTGCCCATGCGATAAATCCGCCCTTGATCACGACTTCGGGGTGGATGCCGAACAACGCTGGGCGCCAGAGAATAAGGTCGGCGAGTTTTCCAACCTCGACTGAACCGACCTCGTGGGACATGCCGTGCGCGATGGCGGGATTGATGGTGTATTTGGAAATGTAACGTCGAATGCGCATATTGTCGTTGTGCCCGCTTTCGCCTTCGAGCTGCCCCCGTTGATCCTTCATTTTGTGGGCGGTTTGCCAAGTGCGCGTGATGACTTCACCCACTCGTCCCATGGCTTGGCTGTCGCTCGAGATGATGCTGATTGCACCAAGATCGTGCAGGATATCTTCCGCGGCGATGGTTTCGCCTCGGATGCGGCTTTCGGCGAATGCTACGTCTTCGGGGATCTCGCGGTCGAGATGGTGACAGACCATGAGCATGTCGAGGTGTTCGTCGAGCGTGTTCGCCGTGTAGGGGCGGGTTGGATTGGTGGAGCTCGGGATGACATTGGGTTCGCCACATACGCGGATGATGTCGGGCGCGTGGCCGCCACCCGCCCCTTCGGTGTGGTAGGTGTGAATCGTCCGGCCCTTGAACGCGGCAATCGTGTCATCGACGTAACCGGACTCGTTGAGCGTGTCGGTGTGCAACGTGACTTGCACGTCTTCGGTTTCCGCAACGCCAAGGCAGCAATCGATAGCACCGGGGCCGCTCCCCCAGTCTTCGTGAAGCTTGAGACCCACGGCTCCTGCGCGAAGCTGATCCGTCAGGCCATTCGAGAGTGACGTGTTGCCTTTGCCAGTGAGCCCAATGTTCATTGGGAGCACGTCTGTGGCTTGGAGCATGAGCTCGATGTGGCGAGCACCTGGCGTGCACGTCGTCGCATTGGTGCCGGTGGTGGGGCCCGTGCCTCCGCCAACGAACGTGGTGACGCCGCTGGCGAGCGCTTCGTAGGCTTGCTGCGGGCAAATGTAGTGAATGTGTGTGTCGACGCCGCCGGCAGTCACGATGAGCCCTTCACCCGCAAGCGCTTCGGTCGTAACGCCTACGAGCATGTCCGGGTAGACACCACCCATTGCAGCCGGGTTTCCTGCTTTGCCGATGCCGACAATGCGACCTCCTTTAATTCCGATGTCGGCTTTGTAGATGCCGCTGAAATCAACGATGAGCGCGTTCGTGATCACGACGTCGAGCGCTTCATCGTCGTTGATGCCCACCGCTTGGCCCATGCGATCGCGAAGTACTTTGCCGCCACCAAACTTGCACTCGTCGCCGTAGTGCGCGAGGTCGCGCTCCACTTCGAGAATGAGGTTCGTATCGCCCAACACAACTTTGTCGCCGGTCGTCGGCCCGTACATGTCGGCGTAGTGGCCGCGCTTCATCACGTAGCTCATGCGTCTCCCGACGTTGCGAGCTCGACGAGCGTGACGG
>JAHFDX010000464.1 GCA_023248785.1 Myxococcales bacterium | reverse complement strand
GATGAGCTATCCGTGCCTCTTTGGGTTTGGGACGTGGGGGGCTGGTCGATGCCCGTGACCTCGGCTCGGCAACCCGCGGCGATGCACAGGCCGGCCAAAATGCTGAATCCCTTTGATGCGTGCGAATGTCCCCTCACAGACCACCATCACTTTGCGTCGGTCGTACCAGCATCCTTGCAGACGCTCACGTTGGCATTCTTTGAGCAATCGTAATCGGCACAATCAACGTAGCCATCGTTATCATTGTCGAGGCCGTCCGAGCAAAGCTCGTTGGTATTCTCGGGAACGCCACCGTCTAAGCACTTGGCCGACTTCGCGCAATTCTTGTCTTTGCAGTCGGTGTAGCCGTTGCCGTCGTTGTCGACTCCGTCACCGCAAAGCGTATCCGTCAATTCGCAATTCGGATTGAGAACCCCAGCATCCCCCTTCGTGCACGAAAAATCGGCGCAGTCGATGTACCCGTTGCCGTCGTTGTCGATGCCGTCGCTGCACTTCTCAGGAGTGTCCTCTGGCTCGTTGCCAATGCACGCCGAAACGCCTGTCGCCTTCCCCGCGTCGTTACGGGTCAAACAGCCCTTGTCGTAGCAATCCTTGAAGCCATTTCCATCGTCGTCTTTGCCGTTTCGGCAGAGTTCGTCGGTATTTTCGGCGATCTTGCTCCCCCAAACACCGCCATCTGCCGCCGCGTCGACGCCGCCATCGGTAAGCCCGCGGTTCGTCCCCGAGCAACCCACGGAACTGATTCCCCAAACCGTGAACACCCCTACAACACCGGCCAAAAGATAGTCGCGCGCCTTCATTCTTCTTCCCTTTTTGTTGTTCTTCTCTATTGGCACGCACCCATAGCGCATTGGCGGCTCGGGGCCACCGTCAACGACAATCGAAATGAAGATGTTACTTTGATTCAATCGGTTGGTCCTTGACGCCCGGCCAGCCCCGTGACGAAAAGTCGCGGGCGAGGTACGCGGGTGAACCGCACAAAAACGATGAGAATGGCACGGTCCATTCACGGAATGATTGGGGTACTGGGCGTTTTGGCGAGCCTTTTCCCCATTTCAGCTCAAGCTGAGCCCACATCGTTGGTGTACCTCAACGGCCAACCAACACCCGTCTACTTCAACGATGGCGACAGCTTTCGCGTGCTCGATGGCGAACTCGTGCAAACAACCGCCCGACTTGCCGGCTTCAACACCCTCGAAACGCACGGCCCAGTGCATCAGTGGGGCGGCTGGCATCGGAAGGAACTGTACGCGCTTGCCAAGGCGGCAACGCTCAACGCCCGGCGAGGCACCTGGCATTGCACAAGCGATCTCAAGCGCGACGGCTATGGCCGCATTCTCTGGTTCTGCCTCGACCTCGCGAAGGACCAGGTGCGTCACGGCTATGCGCACGCACTGGTGGTCGGCGACGAAGTCGCGCATCCCGAGATCCTCGAAGCCCAACGCGAAGCGATCGGCGCTCGCCGCGGAATGTGGGCGAAGGGTGTGCCCACTTTTGTCATCAGCTCGACCCACTCCTCATCCGAGGCCACCGGCGGCCTTGTCGGGCAGAACTACAACCGCCTCGTCTCCACAGTCGATGGCCACTCCGAGCGGATGCTTCACAACGACCGCTACGACGAGTGCCAAAATGTGTGTTCAAAAGTTACGATTACAACGCGGGAGAATGCACTGCATGTGATCGCGGAACTCCGCGCAAACACCGAGTCTTTTGCTGCAGTCAAGGGGGTCTCGGACGCTCTGCTCATTCAGATCATCGACGAGTACGCACACCTAAAGAAGATGCCGCGCGTGTTGGGGGAAGGGTCGCGTGCCGCGATCGAGCGCGCGCTCCGTTCTTTGCTGGACCAAGGTGCTTTTGGACCGCTCGAAAAGCAAACGTCGTCGTGCATGGTGTACGTGAGCTTCGAGCGTCGGTACCGTGCGGACAAGCCGGAGTGCCTTAAATGGTAAAGCGCGTCTCGTTTGGTCGAACGGCTGCCGTGTTGGTCGCGTCGTTCACGCTTTTTGCGTGTGGCAACTTCTTTTTTAAGAATCGCCCCAATACGCTCGCCGCCGGTTACGAATCTGGGGACGACAGCTGCAACGACGGCATCGACAACGACCAGGACGGGCTCATCGACTGCGAAGACAGCGACTGCTGGGTCACAACCAGCTTATGCGGCGAGGTGATCCCCGCCAACGAATCTGACCCGCGCAAAGAAGACACGTTTGCGCTTTGCACAGACCAGATCGACAACGATGAAGACGGCAAGTTTGATTGCCGCGATCCGCACTGCCAGAACATTCCGGAAGTGTGCTGCAGCCATGAATTTACGGATGTGACGTGCAGCGACGGCATCGACAACGACAACAACGGCTTCACGGACTGCGCAGATTTTGGATGCTCCAAGGGGAAGTTCGTCACCGTTTGCGCAGAAAACACGGACGCTACCTGCAGTGACGGCAGGGACAACGACGCGGACGGGCTTATCGATTGCGCTGATTCTGGATGCGCATCCACGGCCAAATGCAAGGCCCCGACGTGCGTGCAACCCGATCCTTGCGCGGGCCCCGAGCAAACTCTGGATTTTTGCAAAGACGGCAAAGACAACGACGGGGATGGATTTGTCGACTGCAACGACACGGACTGCAAGGCGTCACCGATCGCGGAGGTCGCTCAATATTGTAAAGACCAGATTGAAACGACCCTCGCCCAGTGCAGCGATGGCAAGGACAACGACGGCAACGGATACACGGATTGCAGCGATCGCAATTGTACGACCAACGACGGGACCAAGTACTTCGCGACGCCCGAGGCTGTGGAGTATTGCGCCAAGAAAGCTGAGAGTACGCTCGAGCGCTGCTCCGACGGCGTTGATAACGATGGCAACGGGTACGCCGACTGCGCGGACTACAGCTGCTCGAAAAACACAGATCAGAAGATCCTCGATTATTGCGCATCGGTCGCCGAGAACACATTCGACAAGTGCAGAGACAAGATCGACAACGACAAAAACGGCTACATCGATTGCGAAGACAACGCGTGTAAGACTACAGCCGCTTGCCAGGAGAGCTTGGGGACCCCCGATGAGGCGAACAAGGCATGCAGCGATGGCAAGGACAACGACGGCGATGGGTTCATCGACTGCAGGGATTGGGACTGCAGCTGGAATCCTCTCGTCACGGTGTGCCCGGGTCGCAAGGTTTGCCAGTAACGGATCAACAAGGAACGCATGATGAATCGTAACGTGAGTATTCGTAACCTGGCTGTGTGTATTTTCGGCGCCTTTCTTTTGGCACTCCCGTCGAGTGCGCTCGCCGCGGATCCCCACGGGCCTTCTGCACCCGCTCCCTCCGGTCCGCGGCCAGACAAGGAAACGAACTGCCACGACCGAATCGACAACGATGGCGACAGCGTGACAGATTGCGCCGATTCTGATTGCTTCGACGCGCCCGAGTGCAAGCCATCCGGTCAGCCGGAATCAACGAACTCGCTTTGCTCCGACATGATCGACAACGACGGCGACGGCGCCATCGATTGCGACGATACGGATTGCGCTAATACGACCGTGTGCAAAGGATCTTGGAAGGGAGGCCCCGGTGGCCCCGGCGCCGCGATCAGCAGTCATCAAGGGTCTGACTTTCCGATCGACATTCCAGAGGAGGGCCAGGGGGTCAATCTTGAAGAGTTGATCGGTAAATATGGTGACAAGGACGGCGAACGTTCGGACGAGACATGCTCCGACGGCATCGACAACGACGGCGACGGTCGCATCGACTGCGCGGATTTCGGCTGCCGATTCGACCCGAGCGTCCGTGTTTGCCAGCCAAGCACTGGCATCCGTTTCTCCATCGTCGGACGCGCAGAGCACAGCTACTACTTCGAGCGTCAGATCAACGGAATCATTCGCAAAGGCGATAATGACACCAAGTTCGCGCTGCTCCAGTTGCGAGCTCTTGGTCCGATTCCAGGAATTCAAAACTCGTTCTTCCTCATCAGCATGCGCGCCGAGCGAAC
>JAHFDX010000463.1 GCA_023248785.1 Myxococcales bacterium | reverse complement strand
GTGAGGGAAACAAGCTCATCATTTCTGGCGCCGAGGGAATGGGGAAACAAACCCTTACAGGGGACGGACCTCCCGACGGATGGACCTCATCCGTTTTTGGCGACGTGGCATACATTCGATTGGTGACAGACAGTGCAAGCCAACAGCACGGATTCGCCATCGACAGCATTGAGGTGTCCCGCGTCGACCAACCTGACTCGTCCGTCCTCGTGCTGGGCGAAGTAAACCGCGAGTGGAACGGCTACTTGTCTGGCAACGGATCGACCGCCTATGCGCTCACATTGGGGGAGGGTCTGCATGACTTTTTTGTTCAAGCACCCGGCGATGCTTCGCTCGACCTCTGCGTGCGCGAGGGGCTTGTTGAACCAAAGTTTGCTTCGTGCATCGGAGACGCGGTTGGACCCAACGCAAGCAAAGTAGTTTCGTTCAACGTACCGAAACCCGGGTACTACACGATCGCGATTCGCAACAAGGGAACCACGATAGCGCCCTACACCTTCATGGTGAATCGCGTGGCGAACGTGTTCGACGTCGAAGTGGAGTTCGATTGGACGGTGCCCGCTGAAAAAATGGCTGCGAAAAAATGCCAGCTTGAGGAGCTTTTCCGTCGCTCGAGCGAACGCTTCTATGGCCTCACCGACGGCTACATGCGGTTCGGCAAAATCACGTACTACATGCAATCCTGTTATAATAACTCTGTAGATGTTACATTTTATGAAAACGATGCAGTTCCCACCACAACGTTGGGCGTCGGCACGCAGGACACCGACGACGTGAACATGCATCAGAATCAACTCAGGCACTATGCCGACGGCAAGAGTTGCGCCAATGAAGGGGGCGACAAGAGCGGCCAGGGTGCGTCGTCCTTTCTCGCGCACGAGTGGGGCCACTACGCTTTCTGGCTCGCGGATGAGTACTACTGCGACGGCTCAGGCGGAGACCACATGCAATGCCCTTACTCGATTATGGCTGGTGGGTGGGATGATCAATACGAGTATTGCACCGCTCTCACCCATCTTCCGACGGACGGAAACTGCAAGTCCAAGCTCGCCCAGGGCGACCATTCGTGCTGGAGAGATGTCGCGCATCAAGCAGGCATCCCCGAACAAAAACTCACCCCGAACCCTTACGATTTCGAACACTCCGCCATCGGCGAGACCGTCGTCTTCGATCGGCGGTATGAGTGTCCTTAGAGCTCTGTGGACGATGGGTTCTGCACCGGAGAGCACGTGATCAGGATCCCTTGCGTCCCACCCCCTTGTGCGTACATGCTCGTGACTCATGCGCCGTCTAGCGGTTCCATTTATAACAATGATAGCCTCATTTCCGGCGTGCTTACCTGAGCCGCCGACCGATTCGCGCGGAACGGTGGTGCGGAGGGACGATGGTACGTGTTGGTTCAACTACAGCTGCGCTGACGATCACGCCGATGGAGATACGACGTGCAATCCCCCGCCACCGATTCGCGTGCGATGCCCGCCGGATGCGGGGTGATCCCGAAGCGATTGGACGTCAGCTCGTGCGGCAGTGGGTGCGAGGAACGGCGGTCAGGTGACCACTGTGTTGACGTTGCGATCACCCCCGGCGACCATCGACGTACGAGGAAATTTGCTTCATCATCGAAGAGGAAAAACCCCGACGAGGGGATCTCAAACGGAGTTGTTATTGTGCACATTGCACGCTTGGGCAAGAGGATCATTGAAGACGGATCCAAGGCGCAAAATTCTGACAGCGGTCGTCCCGTCGCGTGGCGAATTCGTGCCGTGGCGCTGTTCAATATGTGACACGATCACGAAAGCGTGCGCGCGTTTGTGTACTCAGCCGAATCGTTCCCGCGACCAATCATTTGAATCAGGAGGAGCACGATGACTCGCACAATCACATCGCGATGTACACCATGGATGGTTGGACTCTGCATCGCTGGCAGTGTCGCGGGAACGCCACACGAGGCCCACGCGTCACCGCCGGTCATCCAAGGAATTCCCGTCAAGTGCATTCGGCAGGCGGACATGTACCCGGAGAAAGTGTTCTTCTATTTGTGCCAAGGTGGCGTCAGAAAGGATGGAAGTTCGACGTACTTTTCCACGCCACCGGCTGGCTATGCGTTGGTGATAACGGACGTCATGGCCCGCCCGAATGTGCCGGCAGGAACCAAGTCGGACATTGTTCCGTGGACTCTAAGTCTCATGGCCGTACCGAACGGCGACCACAAGAAACCAGCTGACGTGAAGAAGTCGACCGACAGTTTTTCACTAAATGGACGCTCGCGATACGCGACCTGGCTGCGCCCGAATGGGGCGGTTCTCATTGTTCCTCCGGACAAATTCCTCGTGGGCACTGGGACGAACGAGCTCTCCAATACCAAGGACGATGTGGAAACGCTCCTCCTCGGTGTGCTCGTCGATGCTTCACTTCTGGAGCTGCCTTATAGCTTGGAACCGACTGCCAATAAGAAGCCGCGCGCGCCCGCTGTTCCACCACCAGTCACGGCGGCGGAGAAGCCGTAGCTCAGCGCATTCTTCGATTTTCGTTTCTGGGGAGACATCATAGATGATCTCCGCGCGAAGACCTCATCGAGCCATCCGCCGACGTATGGAACGCGACTTGTAGAAACGATTCGTTTTGAGCTCGTCACCGTGCGCGCGACACCGACAAACTAGCGGTCATGAACCTCTCGTTGACTTGCGCATGCCGTATTCATGGAGTCGGTATTGAAGCGTTCGAACCGATACGTCGAGAATCTCGGCCGCCTTCGTAGTCGAGCCTTCGGTCGCTTCGAGCGTCTTTAGAATTGCGTATTTTTCGAGCTCGGCGAGCGTTGTCCCTGGGATACGCAAGCCTCCAAAATTCTCTGGGATCGTTTCGAATGGCAAATCATCTTCATCGATCAAAGTGGACTGACACATCACAACTGAGCGCTCGATCGCATTCTCGAGTGCACGCACGTTTCCAGGCCAGCGTGAGGCGACCAGTTTGGCGCGGGCGGCGTCCGTGAATCCCTCGATGCGCTTGTGATTCTCGAGTGCAAAGCGCCGTATAAAGTGATCGGCCAGCACGAGCACATCTGAGCCGCGAAGACGTAACGGAGGCATCTCAATGTGCACGACGTTAAGACGATAATAGAGATCTTCGCGAAACCTTCCTTCGCGCACGGCTGCGGAAAGATCACGGTTCGTTGCCGCGATCACCCGAACGTCGGTCGTGATCGACTCATTGCCTCCGACACGTTCAAACGTTCGTTCTTGAAGCACGCGAAGCAACTTCACTTGAACCGACAGAGGGATCTCGCCAACCTCGTCCAAGAACAGCGTTCCGCCGTGTGCTTGTTCGAAGCGACCCACGCGTCTTCGATCGGCTCCTGTAAACGAACCTTTTTCATGTCCGAACAATTCACTTTCAAGCAAAGTCTCCGCAAGCGCGGCGCAATGCAACGAAACAAACGGGTGGGAGGCACGCGGCCCTAGCGTGTGAATCGCCCTAGCGAGTTCTCCTTTTCCCGTTCCACTTTCGCCCGTGATTAACACTGTCGCGCGTGAGGGTGCGACTTGCTTCGCGGTTCGGTAAACCTTCTGCATCACCGAACTTGTGCCGAGAAGACCGTGAAGACCGCTCGACTCCTGTGTGCGCACATGGCGGCGAAGATTCTCTGTTTCGATGCGCTCATCTTGGCGTGTGAGCGCGCGTTCGAGGACGATCGTCAGCGCATCGAGATCGACAGGCTTCGCAAGGTAATCCTCCGCGCCCTCACGCATGGCCGCCGTAGCCGTTCCAAGATCTTGAAAGGATGTGAGCACCACGACGGGCAGCGAGCGGTTTTCCGCGCGGATCTTTTTGAGCAGCTGCAGCCCGTCCATACGAGGCATGTTGAGATCGGTGACGACAATGTCCGGCGCGCGCTCATTGATGATCTCAAGGGCCGCGATGCCGTCCGCCGCAACCTCGACTGAATACCCCTCGGCCGCCAAGAGCGCTTCAAGCCCAGTGCGTGCTCCATCTTCATCGT
>JAHFDX010000462.1:1050-4004 GCA_023248785.1 Myxococcales bacterium | reverse complement strand
GTTGGTGGCTCGTTCATCACGCAACGGGGTACCGACTGCTTCAATGCCTTCGTACTTGTGCGGCCCGATGGCTCCTACGCCACTCACGACAAAGACCAACCGACGCTTTGGGAGGGTTGCTACTATACGTCTGGCGACGACGACGGAGTAATGGAAGCCGGGGACGTTGCTGGAAACATTGCTGGAAACATTACCGTCGGCGCCGCAATCTGCTGGGAACTCGTTCGATGGCGCACGATTCGGCGACTGAAAGGGCGGATCGATCTGATCATTGGGGGTACCTGCTGGCCGGGTGGTCCTGTTGCGGGGCCGACGCGCAATCTGCTCTCATCCTTCGAGGAACCCTCTCGCTGCATTCTGCGCGATATGCCCGCGCGCTTTTCCAGACTCCTCGGCGTGCCAGTCGTCTGCGCGTCGCACGCGGGTGCTTTGCGGTGCAGGCTGCCGCTCCTTCCGGGGACGTACGTTTCGCACTTTCTCGGTGAGGCCCAAATCGTCGATCGAGAGGGCGTGGTTCTCGCGAGACGCGCGCACGAAGAGGGTGAGGGCGTGATCGTGGCAGACATCGAAACAGGGGCCGTTGCCCCGAAAGATCCGGTACCTCCGGGCGAGGGGAAAAAGGATCCCTTTTGGATTCCGGAGATGCCCCTGCTCCTCCGTGCGGCGTGGTCGACTGTGAATCTCCACGCAAAGATCACGTACAAGCAGAATTCGAATATCCGAAAGCGAGCACTCACCCGATCGTGACGGGGAGAAATGCCGCTGTCGACTACGCGTCGTCTCCACGCGCAGGCTCAATGTTTCATCTACTTGATAAGCTGCGAGCGCAGTCAAGAGCGCAAAGCGGGCCACGCTTCTCTCTTCCTCAGGAAGGCGTCCGACGATGGGTTCAACCCAACCTCGACTCAGCCCGAGATCCTGACCCTCCCAATCGAGGATCGCTTTCGCGACCGTCTCCTCTATTGAAGGCGGCACGTGTGACGTTTGGTCTTCGATCGTTGCTGCGTGGTGGGCGACTGCGCTCGCGATTCGGGGAACCGGCAGCGCCTAATCTCGTGGTACGTCGGCGAGCCCTGGGAACATAGCCATCGCCCCCACGTGACGGAACATGTGGGGCATCACGACCAAGAGGAGCCCCTCTCGCCTCGAGTGCCGGTCGAGCCATGGGATGAGATGCACCCATGCGATGACGGCCCACGCGAGAAGGCTGAGTGCGACGAGGAGTGGGAGGAGCATTGCGGAGGCAGGCATCGAGAATATTCCATAGCCGAAGACAACAGGTGTGCGGTTGCAATCGGCTTCGCGGTCGAGCTCGTCGCTGTCGATATCGAACTCGCAGACCCCATCGCCCAGCTCGCCGTTCGCGTTCTGCTCATCGGCCTCCTTCGTTGATTTGCTTCTCGTGGTCCTGGTCCTGGTCGATTGGTGTGCAACCAAGAACATAGGTAACAGTCCAACCACATAGGTGACAGTCCTGGCTTTGCGGAGAGGAGGAGTCATTCTGCCGCAAGCACGTCTGAAGATTGGGGTCCGTTCAAATCACGTTTAGGTCCTAAATTCAAATCCTCATCCAAGACTGTGAATGTGCGTGAACATTCATCGTAGTGCCCGAGATTCATCTCAATAAATGTCACCAGCCAACGCCTCTCATCGACCTCACGTAAACCGACGAGCTCGCCCTCGAGCGCGCAACTCAAGTTGAAGCGGTGCCCGGAGTGCATGTGCACGACACCTCCACAGAGCACGGTTCGAACAAGGTCGTGCAAGGGATAACTCGGGTCCTCAAGTACGAGCGGCAGGCGGCGTGGCGAAGGTTGATAGACACTCGCCGGCACCCGGTCACCAAGCGCTTCATGGGGGCGCTTGTGATTGAAGACGTGCTGAAACTCGTCGAAGCATTCTTGTTGCGAGAGTAACGCGTGTTTTGCAGGTCGCGCGGTTTCTGCCTTGAGCGTTCGGTGCATTCGCTCATGCCGTCCGTTTTGCTCCGGATGGGACGGTTCGATCCGCTCGTGCACAACACCGCGACGCATCAGCCACACCGTGAATCGAGAAAGGCCAAGAGCCGAGCGTGACGAGGCAAACGGTGACCCGTTGTCCGAGCGAATCACTCGAGGAATTCCGTGTCGTTTGAATGCCTGCTCCAACGTGCCCAGCACGTCCTGCCATCGGATGGATTCGAACGCCTCGCACGCCACAATGTATCGACTGCACTCATCCGTGAGGGTCAGTGGATAGCAGTATCGCCCATTGCCCAGCCGGAACTGTCCCTTGTAGTCAATGCACCAAACGTCGTTCGGAGCGTGGGCGTGCATGAGCGCTCGTCCGTAGGGCCGAACGCCACGTCGGCGCTTCATCGGTTTGCTCAACTGATTGCGTTTTAGAATCGCCGCGAACGTCGCTCGTGATGGCCACCTCACCCCGGGAGTCTTCTCGATGAGAACTTGCCGCAACTTGCGCGGTCCCCAACTCGGGTGCTCCTTCCGTTTTGCTACAATCGCTTCTTCCACTTCCTTCGCCGTTCGGCCAGCAACCCTCAAAGGTCGCCTCCCCTTATCGTACAAGCCCTCCTCACCATACTCCGCGAATCGTTCGATGAACTTGTAGCCAGTTTTACGACTGATCCCGTACTCCCGGCACAAATCTGTCACCCGTTCGCCTCCTCGATATCGCCTCAGAAAGTCTCGCCGTTCGTCCATCACATTGCTCGCTTTCCAGCTCACGCGCGTTCCTCCTACGCACGTCATCTAGCTCTTGAGTGTCACCCATGTGCCTGGACTGTTTTGTTACCTATGTACCTGGACTGTACCCTGGTCGCGATCGACCCCGACCGAGACCGAGACCGAGACCCCGACCGAGACCTCGACCAGGAGACGGGACTCACCGGAGAAGGCCGATAAGGAGAGCACGAACGGTGCTGCCCCGGCCACAAGCGTGAGTGCTTGATGAAAAAA
>JAHFDX010000462.1:0-1040 GCA_023248785.1 Myxococcales bacterium | reverse complement strand
CGACGCGGAATTGATACTAGTATCAAATGTGATACTATTTGTCGGATGTCGAAGCGGGCAAAACTCCTGGTGGCGATCCGCAAAAATCCGACAGGTGTGCGCTTTGACGGACTCGTCAAACTCATTTTAGCGCTCGGGTTCAAGCTCGAGCGTCAGGTCGGCTCGCACGCCATTTACACGCATCCACGATCGGCTGTTCCGATCATCAACGTTCAGAACATGAGAGGTCGCGCCAAGCCATACCAAGTGCGTCAGGTTCTCGCGATAGCCGACGAGTTCGGCCTAGAGGTGAAATGATGTTCCCCTATCGAATTGTGGTCGAATGGAGCGCAGAGGATGAGTGCTATGTGGGGCGCGTTCCTGCGTTGCCTGGTTGCGCAGCGCACGGTGATACCGAATCGATCGCGCTCAAGCAGACGCGGCTGGCTGCAGATGCCATTCTCGCAATGATGAAGGCGACGAAACGCAAGGCGCCTCCGTCGGATGTGACGAGTGACTTTTCAGGGAAGCTTGTGTTGCGCTTGCCGAGATCGTTGCATCAACGCCTGTCGCATCGTGCCAGTGCGGAAGCTGTTTCCCTCAATCAGCTGCTCGTATCGTTGCTGTCGGAGCGCGCAGGTACAAAGTGACGACCGAGCGAACACAACGCTCCCTCTACAGCAACCCGTAGTACCGCCCGTACCAATACGTCGTCACGTAGTCGTGTCGCGCGTAATCGAGAACATTGCCTTGCCCGTCGCGGCCGTTTTCGCCCCTCACGCGCGTTCCCGGGCCACACCTGAACTATCATCGAGCCATGCATACGCTCTTCACGCTTTCGTATTCGCCGTGGTCTGAACGTGCGCCGTGGGCATTGTTGCACCACAGGGTTTCATTCCACGAACGCGCTCAAGCTCCCGAGTCCGCCGCGGTCACGTCGAGCGAGTAGCGGCCCCACGGCTTTTTGACCGCGAGAGTCGCGCCTACTCGAAGCCCCAGCCTACCCGGAAGAAGCCATCCACCTGGCAGCCCGCCTCGACGCACAAGAGTTCCCGCCCGAC
>JAHFDX010000461.1 GCA_023248785.1 Myxococcales bacterium | reverse complement strand
TTGTAGGCTCGGTGTTTTGACCGAGGCGCCGAGCCAGGGCACGGATGCGCGCCACAATTTCGCGCGGCCTTGCCGGCTTGATGACATAGTCGTCTGCGCCGACGTCGAAGCCCATGACAGTATCGGCTTCCGTATCGCGTGCCGTGAGCATCACAATGCCAGGGCCCGGTTGGTAGTTTGCTCGCAGGTGCTTGCATACACTGATGCCATCCATCTTCGGCATCATGATGTCGAGCAAGAGAATGTCAGGGCGTTCGCGTTCGTAGAGGTCGATCGCAACCTCGCCATCTTCCGCTGACAGTACGCGAAAGCCTTCCCCTTCGAAGTGCGTCTGGAGAATGGTGCGCAACGACGCGTCGTCTTCCACGATCATCAAACGTAGGCTTTCGGTCATGGCTTCTTAGGATACGACATTTAGACCGCGGTTTCAGACCTCGCATTCGGTACACTCGACGCGCAGTCGAGCGAGAGGCCGAAGGTGAGGAATGCCCGGTATTGAGCGAGCCATCGAAAAGGACCTTGGTTGGTTACGAACAAGCGTTACGGAGGCTGACCGCGTTACCTACGCCCGCGACCTCTGGCCACGTCATCACTTGGCTGTTCGAGCGGGACACGTAGCTATCCACAAGCCGGGCGCGGTGGTTTGGCCGACGTCAACGGAGGACGTGACTCGCCTCGTTCGGTGGGCATACGAAAATGACGTGAAGCTTGTTCCATTTGGCGCGGGAAGCGGCGTGTGCGCGGGCGTGCTTCCGACGCACGATGTGGTTGTTGTTGATTTGAAGCGAATGGATCGATGGCGCTCGTTTGAGCCAACAGGGCCGTGGCTTGACGTGGAAGCGGGACACATGGGCGTTCCGCTGGAAGAGAAATTGAACCGACGTGGTTACACTCTAGGGCACTTCCCATCCTCCATCCTTTGCAGCACATCGGGTGGCTGGGTTGCGGCGCGAAGTGCCGGGCAATGTTCGGGTCAGTACGGCAAGATCGAAGACATGGTCCTCGCGCTCGAGCTTGTGACTGGCACGGGAGAGCCAGTGTCGCTTCAAAGGCGTGCACATGGCCCAAGCCTTTTGCCCCTTGTTGTGGGAAGCGAAGGAACGCTTGGGATCATAACGAGCTCTACGTTTCGATTGCATCCGTACCCGAGCGCACGCGCTTTTGCCGCCTGGAGTTTTCCAACAACCGAGCATGGTTGGGAGGCGATGCGTGAAATGTTCCAGCTGGGGTTACGACCTGCGGTGTCGCGCTTGTACGATCCGTTCGACGCGATGCTCGCCAAGCAAGGCAAAGCAAAGTCCCCGAAGAAGACTGAAAGAAAGGCACCGGGTTTAGGTGCGCTCGCATTGCGACAGATGTTGAAGCGCCCTGGTTTCGTAAACGATCTGCTTCACTCCGACTTTGGCGGAAAGCTGATGGGCGGCGCGATGCTTCTCGTGATCTTTGAAGGCCAGGACGAAACACCACAAACCCACATTCGATCGGCACGGGCAATTTGCGAGCGCATGGGGGGCGTGTATGAAGGCGAAGGGCCCGCGCAAAATTGGCTCAAGCATCGCTACTCCGTAAGCTACCGCCAAGCGCCCATTTTCGCGTCCGGCGCATTCGTTGACACCATGGAAGTGGCGGCGCGATGGTCGCAACTTCGCGGACTCTATGATGCTGTGCGAAAGGCACTTGGTGAGCATGCGTTCGTGATGGCGCACTTAAGTCATGCATACCCCGATGGTTGTTGCATTTATTTTTCGTTTGCCGGCAGCGCAGCCACGGACACGAACGATCGTTCGTGGGACGAGGCATGCGAGCGAACATACGATCGAGCGTGGCGTGCGGCTCTCAAGGCAGCGGTGGAGGCAGGGGGTACCATCGCGCACCATCACGGGGCAGGCCGATCCAAGGCGCCTCGCCTGGCCGCAGAGCTTGGTGCGGGGCTGGGCGTGATCGAGACGGTGAAGCGGGTGTTCGATCCCAAGGGGATCATGAACCCCGGGAATTTGCGGCCGATTGAGGGAAGGTAGCGGTGAGCTGATTGTTACCAGCAGTCCTTTGAGCACTTATCCGCTTCGCACTGAGCGAACGCATCCAGCTTGCTCACTTTGGCGGGTTCAAGCTTGGTGCGGCAATCGTCTTCACACTTTGCGTTGCCGTTTGGGCAGCCCTCGATGCAACCAGCCACCGTCTTGCAATTATCATCGCTGAAGCAGCTTGTACTTTCTGGGCAGCACTGCCGCTCGGTGCAGGAATCACACTTGAGATTCCCCGTGCTATACGATTCGTAAATCGGGCATCCCGGCCAAGGCGTATCGACGGAGGCGTCACTCCGAGTATTTGCGTCGCGAAACCGGATTGCGCCGTCCGGACCTGAGGTCGTTGGCTCCCAGCCATTGCTATCCGTAGAAGCGGGCTCTGTGGGGTTGCCGCACCACGCCGCAAGGCACTCGGATTCTTGACTCTTCGAACACGCCGATGTCACCAGAGCGCCGCTCGCCACGCCCGCTGCACAAATCATAAGCCATTTCATGTTGAAGCCTCGATGGCAAACGCCCCGACGGCGCGGAGTATGGCGTGTGGTGGGGGCTTGTCAACGCAACGTGCGTTCACCCCCTTGCATCCGCTGCGCTGACGACCCAATGCTGAGGAGTGCTCCCTCTTCGCGACGAACTGCCCACGCGGCGCGTGCCAATCGTTAACTACCTTCTAATAGCGACCAACATCCTCGCGTTCCTCGCCCTCAAATTTTCGGTGTTCTGGGCGGGCGTGGCTCCGACTCGCGTGGTCTTGGGCTACGGGCTCGTGCCGGCGCGATTTTGGTCCGATCCATCGGGCGATGCGATCACCGTTTTGACAAGCATGTTCATGCACGACCCCACGGGATGGGGACATCTCGCCGGCAACATGCTCTTTCTTTGGATCTTCGGCGACAACGTGGAGGATGCGATCGGCTCGTTCCGCTACGTGTTCCTCTATTTCGGCGCGGGCCTTTTGGCGGCGCTCATTCAAGCAGCCGTACTTCCAGGGTCGTTAATTCCGATGGTGGGCGCGTCGGGCGCGATCTCGGGTGTGCTTGCGGCGTATGGACTTCTGTACCCGCGTTCGCCGATTACGGTTTTGAACCCGGTGCTGCCCTTGTGGTTATTCTTTGGCCCGCTCTTGGTTCTGCCCGCATGGCTCATCATCGCCGAATACTTCGTCGGCAACCTTTTTCGCGGTGTTCTTACGATTGGCGCGCGCGAAGGTGGGGTTGCATTCTTTGCGCATGTTGGCGGATTCGTAGGAGGCGCCTTACTCCTGCGTGTGCTTCGTCCGAATCGTAACCGTGATGATTACGATAAATGGAGTGGGTGGCGTTCACCGCCGCGGGCGAGGAGAATTCAAGTTCAAAGGCGCTGGTGACCACAGCTCAGCGAATCGCTATCGTCTCGGTATGAGGAACATTGGGTTACTGATTTACTTCGGTATGATCGGTTGCTCATCGAGCGATCCGCCCGCCGGGTCCACGCCCGACGCGAGCGCGCCTGCCGATGCCACCGCGGACACCGGTTCACCGGACAGGGATGGATCGAGCGCGAAAGTGGACGCTCCCTCGGACGGACCGCCCGCTGAGATCACGAGCGACCTTGTACCAAAGACCGGCAAAGGCCAAGCCCCCGGGGGAGGTGGGGGCAATGGAGGACCGTGGACTACGCGCGTTCGCTTGGCTACCTCGACGGACGGAACGAACTTCGTTCGCAAAGATTTCACCATCAGCGATCAAGCCGGCGTTCCAAACGCCATCGTCGATGCAGCCGGAAGATTGCGCGTCGATTACATCGATTGGGGAAACGGGAACATTCTCGCGTGCGCAATACGGCTTTCGAACGGCGCATGGGCGTATAGGCGCGTGATTGTGAGCAATCTGCCGTCCGTGGTTTCTACCGATGGCGGCCTGCCTGTCTCTAAAGCTCCGGTCGACCCAACGGTGGTGCTTCTGACGAACGCACAATACCGATTGTTTTTCATGTTCAACGGCAAGTTTTAC
>JAHFDX010000460.1 GCA_023248785.1 Myxococcales bacterium | reverse complement strand
CAAACATGCGACCCGAACGACTACCACAACCGGGCCCCGCTCGCGATCGTTCCTGGACAGGGCAGCAAGAGCCCTCGAAGTTACCGCAAAGCTCTATTTACAGCTTCTTTGCACTGTAGAAGTTCGGCCTCTGACCGGTGAAGCAGGGCCTCAACAAAGGTGAGCCTGGTCGGAAGCGCGATGGCAATCGGATCATCCTTCGCGAGCAGGCCCGATTCGATGTCGCGCATGCGTATTTTCACGCCATCGAGGGCTTGAACGGCAACCATGTTCGTGCGAGCAAACGCAACACACGAATCGCGCGCCTCGCACGTCGCAGGCTCGGTGCAACGCATGGAGGAGAGTCGTCCAAGTTCGCTCGACTTCTCATTGGCGGAAGCGGCTTCGTACCGCTCAAGGGCAGACACGATCGCCTTCGCCTCGGAGCGTTGCCTCGGCTCGCAACCCAAGACCAAAAACCATAATGACAGGCCGACACGCACTACTTCACCATCTTTAGCTTGCTCCAGAGTTCCTTGCGCATGCGCTCGCGCTTTTGATCCGTCTTGCTAATGAGTTGCGTCACACCACAGGCTGCGAGCAGTTCACCTTCTTGACCAAGGCCTGGCACAATCGACGGTCCGATGCCAAAGAGTCCTTCCACGGGAAAGCGCAACGGCTCGCCCGCAATATGACGCCAGGCGTCCTGGTCGAGGGCGTATACGTACGGCATCGGCTCGGCTAGAATTTCGCCCCCCGTAGTTCGTAACGATGTTCGATCGATTTCGCGGCGCGTCCCCGACCGAAAGTCCCACAAAGGTCTTCCGTCGTAGACCGAATCAACCACGACGTAGTGCTGTTCAATAAACGGCAGCTGTCGCTCAAGAATGCGCAAGGCTTGTTCGCGTGCGTAGCTTGAGCTTGTCGTTCGATTGAGTTCGAGGTCGAGTCTCACTAGGCCTTCGTGCTCACCATCGAGATCATGACGCTGAACGTGAAGAGCCGCCGGAGCCTCGCTTGCTTGTGGCCACTCAGAAAGCAAAAAAGACTCGCGCGACAGACGGACAGGAACGCCCTCTTCGCGAACGACGACGCTCATCGAAAATCGTCGCGCGCTCGTGCCAAGAAGAGGAAAACTCCGCGCCGGCAGCGTTTGACCCGCAAGTGCCATGGCTTCACGCGCGGCGAGCGACGTCACAATAAACGACGTGGCTACCGGATCCTCATCGTCTACAACGACATTCACGATTTGCCTTTTCTTCAACCCAATTCGGGTCACTCGTCCGCGAGCGCGAACCGTTCCGCCTTGTGCCTCAATCTTCTGCACGAGCTCCGTTCGCAATGACTCTTCCCCTGCAGAAAACTCCATCAACCCGCGTGTAACGAGCGCGTGGGCACGTGCCGCCCCAAGTGCACTTGCGGGATATGTGTATGTCGCAAACAAAGAGGGAAGATCGAAAATGACCCGAAATGGGTGGTCATCCGGAAGGGCTAGAAGCCACGGACGCGAATACGGGTCCTCTGGATTGGGCAATGACGACCACGCGCTGATCGCCTTCTGACGCTCCCAAAACGTACCCGGTGGGGCAATGGCCTCGCCCGCGAGAACTGCATCAGCGCTCTCATTGAGCTTCGCCAATGCCTCATAAATTCCTTCAATGTGGCGCGCAACAT
Organism: Myxococcales bacterium; assembly: GCA_023248785.1. Classification (GTDB taxonomy): domain Bacteria; phylum Myxococcota_A; class Polyangia; order Polyangiales; family Polyangiaceae; genus JAHFDX01. The sequence goes on along the minus strand of JAHFDX010000460.1, from coordinate 2,367 downwards.
CCCCAAAGGCGCGTTCAAGTTCCGTGCGCACACACGCCCTGTCGCGTGCAAAGTCGAAACGAAGCTTCGGTCCGACGATTTGCATCATGGGATCAACGGCGCGGAGGCGCCTTTGGAAGGTCTGTGCATCCGTAATTTCCATCAGGATGCGGGACCAGATTCCAGACGCAAGAGCGGGCGCGGTAGACGGTCGTCGCAAAAGTGGAACGTCCTCGAACGCGTAACCAGGCGTGCGATCGTGATGCGGAACCACGAGCACGCGCCATGAGCGTGTGGCGAGAAGGGCGGCGGCGGCTAACGCGCCGAGAGAAGAGCCCACCACAACGACCTCGAAGTGCTGTGCCATCAGTAGAGTTCGCTTAGCCCAAAAACACGTTTGCTCGTAGAGACTATCGCGCGCGGTTTTTCTCCCGACGCGTCTACACGAACAAGGTCATCCGCAAACCATTGAAGTACGAAAGGCACGAGGCGATGCTCCTCTGCTTGGATGCGCGCTTGCAGCGTCGCTTCATCGTCGCCCTGCAAAACGGGGACAACGGCTTGCGCGAGGATGGGCCCCGTATCAACTCCTGCGTCCACGAGATGAACGGTACAACCCGCCACGCACACTCCATACTGAAGCGCTTGCCGCGGACTATGTGTTCCTGGAAATGACGGACACAGGGCGGGATGAACGTTGACCACCCGCCATGGAAACGCCCCGAGTAACACAGGCGTCACAATGCGCATGAAGCCAGCGAGCATGACCACCTCGACCGCGTGCCGGGAGAGAGTCTCGACCACCGCGGCATCGAATGCTTCACGATGTTGATACCGCTTCGAGTCGACTACACACGTCGGAATCCCCGCGCGCTCCGCTCGCGTCAGTGCGAACACATCGGGCTTGTTGGAAACGACGATGCGCACTTCGGCGCGCAACTCCCGTCGTGCAATGGCATCGAGAATCGCCTGCAGATTCGAACCGCTGCCCGAAACGAGAACGCCGAGAGGAAGAACGCGAGGAGTACCTGTCGCGATAGTCATCCCAAGAACCGCACGCGCTCTTCAAAGGGAACACTGCTTCCCACAGATTCGATGGAGCCTAGAAAAAAAGGCTGTTCGCCAACTCTACGAAGGACTTCGAGCGTTCTTGTTTGCTCTCTCTCTGGAACGATAAAAATGTAACCAACGCCAAGATTAAACGTTCGCCGCATTTCTGCTTCGTCGACGGGCCCTCCCTCTTGGATCATTCGAAATACGGCAGCTCTCGTCGGCATCGCCGAGATCTTAAGGCCGAGCCCCTCCGGAAGCACGCGCGGCACATTGCCGGGCAATCCACCACCCGTAATATGCGCCATCGCGCGCACGTCGCACGCCGCCTCGAGCATCGCAAAGACCGCGTTCGCGTAGATGCGGGTTGGTTCAATGAGGACTTCACCGATCGTCCCACCACCGAGGCTTGGAGGGCGATCTTCGTAACGATGCTTGATACATTCAAAGAACGCCCATCCACAATTTTGCTTCGAGCCACCACACCGACCGAGAATCCTGCAAGGTCATATTCGCCCTCGGCGTACATACCCGGGAGCTCGGCGGTTTCGCCTCCAAGCAACGCGCAACCAGACTGCTTGCACCCATTGGCAATTCCGCGCACCACGGCTTCGCCTACGGCGGGATCGAGGTGCCCGGTTGCAAAGTAGTCGAGGAAAAAAAGCGGACGCGCGCCGGTGGTGAGCACATCGTTCACGCACATGGCAACGAGATCGATGCCAATCGTATCGTGCTTGCCCGTGGCGAACGCGACCTTGAGCTTCGTCCCAACCCCGTCTGTCCCGCTCACGAGCACGGGCTCATCAACACCGGCAGGGACACGACATAACCCCGCAAATCCGCCCACATCGCCGATGACTTCCGCAATGCGGGTCGCCTTTGCGAGCGGTGCAATGCGATCCACAAACGCGTCGCCCCGATCCATTCCCACGCCCGCACTCTCATACGTGACGGCCATGGCTGCAGAGGCTAATCACAACTCGGTCTCGCGTCAGCGATAGATGAAACTTATAAGTCTCTTGTGCGTTGTGAAGGACGCATGATTCCCGATAGAACTTCAAGTCCTACGCTGGTTTCCATACCTTCTTCAGCACCTCCTCCATCCATGGTTGAACGTCGCGAACCCCTCGGCGAGGGACCCAAGGTCTACCCGCCCTCCATCGTTTCCCCAGACGCCGTCATTGGAAAAGACGTGGTCATCGGCGCCTTTTGTTACGTCGCCGCTGGCGCGATCATCGGCGCAAGCACGCGAATTCAAGGCCATACGAGCGTGTGGGCAGGCGTCGAGCTCGGGGCAAACGTATTTGTAGGTCCCTCGGTCACCTTTACGAATGTGCG
>JAHFDX010000459.1 GCA_023248785.1 Myxococcales bacterium | reverse complement strand
CATTTTGATCGATGCGAGCGATCGCAATGGTCCCGTGGTTGGCATCAAGATGGTGAAACCCGGCGACGAGATGATGATGATCACCGATCGCGGGCAAACTCTTCGCACAAGCGTCGATGAAGTTCGCATGACCGGCCGAAACGCGCAGGGCGTGAAACTCATGACTCTCGACGAAAACGAACGGATCGTTGCGCTCGAAAAACTCGCCGAACCTCCGGTCGTCGATGAAGGCAGCATACCTCCCCCACCCGGCGACACTTCCCTGAACTAGTTCACGCGACGGCAACGGAACGGATACAGGCGTCGTGGCGACAAAGCGCATCTCACGAAAGGAAGCCAAAGCGCGCGCGCATGAAACCCTGATGCGTCTGCGCAAACAGCACCCGGACGCGCACTGTGAGCTTGTGCACCGAGATGCGTTTGAGCTTTTGGTGGCAACTGTCCTTAGCGCGCAGACCACAGACGTCGCGGTCAACAAAGCCACCCCTGCACTCTTCAAAAAGTATCCAACAGCGCAAGCCCTCGCCAAGGCAGAGACCTCGGACGTCGAGTCGCTCATTTCGACCATCGGGATGTATCGCCAGAAGACGAAGAACATTCTGGGGCTTGCCCGCAAGCTCATCGCGGAACACGGTGGCCACGTGCCATCTACTCTCGACGCGCTCGTTGCCCTTCCGGGCGTTGGTCGAAAGACCGCGAATGTCGTATTGGGTGTGATCTTTGGACAGCCCGAGGGCGTCGTCGTGGACACACATGTTCAGCGCATCTCGCAACGGCTCGGGTGGACTTCCAGTACCGAGCCGGCAGATATCGAGAAGAACCTGTGCTCGATTCTTCCACGCGAGGACTGGGACATCGCGTCGCACACCATCATTTTCCACGGACGGCGAATCTGTTCCGCGCGCAAGCCACAGTGCGACAAATGCAGCGTGAACGACGCTTGTCCAAGCGCGTTCAACGCGGAGCACGTCGGGCGGAAGGTGCGGTCAACGAGCGCAACGCCAAAGCACGGTTAACGGCGCAATCTGTGCCATGCCGGCGTGATCTGTGGTTCACGATCGATTCAAGTTCCCGCGTTTTTTTTGGGAAATTCGGCGCTCATCCATTGGCACCCCAATTGCTCTCCACGCTGGGATGAACCGAAACTCTCTTCTGTTGGTCGCTCCACTTCTTTTGATCATCCCGGCTTGCCGCACGATGGAGTCCAGCGCCGCTATCGGACGAATTGTTTCTTCGAGCCCACTGCCAACGTCCGAGCTTGACGGGTGGTTCCAGATCACGGGTGCGCGTGGAAAAAACAACGTCACCGCTGGCGCGGGTTTTCTTCACAAGACAGACCTTGTTCGCCTTGATGGCCAAGATGCGGTTTACTGCGATGGCATTCGGCTTACCGACGGATATGCAACGCTCTCGCGAAGAACACCGGGCCAGACGTATCAATTTGAATTCCGTCGAGCCACTGAGTCGATCACGGTATCGGTCGCCGCGATTGACGAGATTCAGGTTCTAAGCCCGTCGGCATCGGCAGAACTCTCGCGTCATTCGCCAACAACGGTGACGTGGACCGCAAAGCAGGGCAACACGGTCGATGCGCAGTTATTTGCAAATTGTGCAATCACCGATGCCAAGTCTGATGATGTAGGAACAGTCACGCTCCCAGCGTTTCTGCCTGTGGGCGACGATGGCAGCCCGCAGGTCGACGGCGGCCCGCAGGTCGCGGCGAATGCACCGTGCGATGGAAGCGTCTGGCTACGGCGCTATCACTGCGAAGTGCCGAAGACCACGCTCGCCTCGACGAGAGCGCAAGCGGAAGAGGACGATTCGATCACGGTTCGCGTGGTGCAGTAAGCGACTCAAGCGCCCACGTCGCCGCATCACGAACACTCGCGCTTTGATGCCCTGTCGCCACCTGCACAAGCGCACTCTGTGCCGACGCTTCGCGCCTGTTGCCAAGGACGATGCACGCATTGCGCACCAAGCCATCCGCCGAGGCCCGTTTGAGCGGCGAACCTGACAACAGGGGCTCAAGTGCATCCGGTTGCATCGCGAGCATCTCCACAAGACGTAGCGTCGACCATCGTTCCAACGGTTCGAACTGCGACTTCGTTTCAAACGGGCGCTCCGACGCATTGAATGGACACACGGTCTGGCAATCGTCGCACCCGAAAAGATGCTCGCCGATAGCAGCCTTGTCGTCGTTGGCGATGGCCCCTTGATGCTCGATGGTGAAGTACGAGATGCACCGCGACGCGTTCAACACGAACGGCTTCACAAACGCTTGGGTCGGACAGGTCTCGAGACAACGCGTACAACTTCCGCAGCGTTGCGCCATGGGCTCGCCCGGGACCAGAGTAAGCGTGGTGATGACCTCGCCAAGAAGAAGCATCGAACCATGGCCCGGAATGATGAGCAGTCCATTTTTGCCAACGAAGCCAAGCCCGGCACGCGCGGCCCATGCTCTCTCTAGGATCGGCGCGTCGTCGGAAAGCGGGCGCGCGTGCACCGGCGCATCCTCCGTACCGAGACTTCGTACAAACGCAGCGAGCCGTCGGATCTTTCGCCGAAGGAAATTGTGGTAATCGGCTCCGCGCGCATAGCGAGCCACGTGCGAAGTGATCGAGTCATCGGGCAACGGCGTGGATGAGTTCTTCGGATAGCGCTGCGCAAGACAAATCACGCTTCTTGCGCCCAAAAGCATGTGACTGCCGCGAAGGGTGCGACGTGCCTCTCGGTTTTCGGCGAGGTATTTCATCGACCCATGAAATCCAGCCTCAACGAAGGCTTCGTAGTGAGCGAACTCAGCCGAAAGTGGCTCTTCGACGCATGCAATCCCAACCGCATCAAAGCCAAGCTCTTCGGCACGCGAGCGAATTTGTTGGGTGGTCGTTGCCGCATCCATCACCGTCGTTTCATGCGATGACACTGCGAGCGTGGCAAGCCCTCTCACACACCGCTACGATGGCCGCGTGACCACCCGCGATACTGTATTTGGAGGACGCCTTGTCCTCGAACAACCGGCGGGGAGTGCGTATCGCGTAAACCACGATTCCCTGATTTTGGCGGCATTCGCTGTCGGGGAGCGTCCCGTCGCTCGTGCCTTTGATCTGGGCGCTGGCGTGGGCCCGGTAGGTCATGCGCTCCTGTTTTGGAATGCAACAGAACGAGTTACATTTTTGGACATTGAACCTGCGGTTCTTAGTCTCGCCCTTCGCAACGGTGACCATAACGGATGGCGCGATCGCATTGACGCCCTCGCTGGAGACGTTCTTGACAGCGCCTTAACCCAGCAGGGCGTCTCAGATCTCGTGGTCTGCAATCCACCCTACACCGAGCCTGACACGGGGAGGCCTCCCGGAAACGAGAGCCTTGCGCGATCGCGAACAGGCGACATTGAGAGGTTTGTACAGGCGGCAAGACAGGTGGCGGGAAAATCGTCCCGGGTGTGTTTCATTTATCCGGCGGCGTCCCTCACCACCCTTCTCGTTGCATGTCGCGGACAGGGTCTCGAGCCGAAGCGCTTAAGGTTCGTGCACGCACGCGAAGGCGACCCTGCGCGAGTCGTACTCTTAGAGCTCAAGCCCGCGCGTCCGGGTGGGCTTATGGTGCTTGCTCCGCTTGTCGAATGGACCACGCGTGATCAACGTTGCGAAGAACTGTCGCGATTGCTCGATCGCGGGGAGCGTTAGCGGCCAAAAAGCCGATCCAAAGCAATTGCGCACGCTGAACGAACGCTGAGATGGTTGTATGTTTCGCGTTGAGCACGAATGGGCTCCAGACACGCGTCGGCCGATTCCATCACGGGATTCGCTAGTCCCCACCCGGTGCCAAAGAGCAAAAGGACGGGCTTGCCGGGACACCTTAGCTGCGCGCGCGCATCATCGAATGTGTGGACTGCGAATGCCGCCTTGGCACTCGTGACCCATACGTCGACACAATCCCGCCCACCGAAAGCCGCGTACACGTTGTCCAACGCGGCGACAATGCGCACAAGGCGCAACGCGTGGGCGCGATCCGGTATGCGGC
>JAHFDX010000458.1:3468-4027 GCA_023248785.1 Myxococcales bacterium | reverse complement strand
GCTTCCTTCGGCGTCCACTTCTCGTTCATCACTCGGTGAGCGGCTACCGCCACGCCCGTGCGATCCATGCCGTATTGACAGTGGACGTAGACGGGGCTCTTGCTGGGATCCTTCAGCAGCGCGGCGATCGTTTTCGCCACGTCGTTCGTATACGTTGCGGGCACGGTTACCGCCGCATTCCAGGACTTGCGAATGAAATTCATCTTAGCAGCTTGGGCCCATCGGTGTTCGGGGCTCTCACCTTGGAGCCACGCTCTGGGATCGAATTCCCGGTTCCAAGCTAGGTTCTCCGAGATGGTCTGAAGGGAGATGATGGTCTTGATCCCTTTTTGCTTCAGGAACTGCATAACCTCCTGTGATGCGTGGGGCCCAGCGAACAGGCCCTGCGACTTGTTGTCCTTCGTGAGGAGCTCACGGAAGCCTCGGGGTGTTGAAGCGGATGGCGTCGCGCCATCTGCCGTTGCCGTGTTCGCAAGAAGACAAAGAGCCGCCGCCGCCATGCCGATCGTTCGCTTCTTCATATCTCGTGTTCCTCCCGTGTGTGCTCGCCCGTTGGTTG
>JAHFDX010000458.1:0-3458 GCA_023248785.1 Myxococcales bacterium | reverse complement strand
ACATCGCTCGCGGAGCAAAATCTCAACGCACAATGAGCATTGAGTATGCAAAACGTGCCTTATCGTAGGGTGGTTCGCTACATCCGTTTTTTGTGCGATGTGTAGGGATCTGTCCGCTGATCGGGTCGAGGCACGGACTCCGGCCCCAAGCGGGGCCGCCCCACGTTTTCTGCTACCAGGCGCAACGTAGTTGTTGACCCGGAGCGGCCTCCTCATGGAGGTAGTGCTAGTCGAGCAGCGCGCAGCCGCAGCCGCACGCATTCGAAAACCGTACAAACCCTTCGCCGCACGAATACATGACCGCCGCGCATTTCATGAGGTCGGTGAACGCGTACTTCACGGTCGCTGACTCGACGGGACATCCATTTCCAGTCTGCGACGCCTGTACGCGCGTGTAAAACTCACTCGCGGTAAGTTTGAGTCCGCCGTTCAATGGTTGGTGGCTTCCGGCTACGAGAATCCCGTCCGCTTCGTCGTGCAGAGTGGTGGTTGCCTCATCCACTTGCTTCTGAGTCGCACCCGACCTCGCTAGATCGATATTGAACACGTTGTCGCGATCGGACGTGCTGTTGAGGCGCGCCTCGTGGAGGACCGTAGCGCAGCTGTTTCGCGCTTCGGGAAGACAGTTCACTTGATTCGTTGTCATCCGGTAGAAAAGGCCTGTGGGAGTCTTCAAGGCATTGCCCATCCACGCTTCGCTTGCGACCAAAACGGGAAGGTTGTCACTCGTGCCAACCGGCTTGAGTTTCAACACGCCCCGAATGAGCACGTGGCCGTTGTGAAACTCCGTGCCAAGCTTCTGTTCGTCACCCGCGCTCAATTTTAGTGCGGAGAGGTCAACGTTCTTGGCGTAGCAATCGACCGACTTTGGCCCGTCGGCGCACTTCGTTGTCGAGAAGTTCACCCGCTTTACGTAGTCCTTGTCGCAGCCCATGCAGCGGAATCGCTCTGTTCGCGAGTAAGTAAAGAACGTAGCTGTTTCGGACAAGGAGTCTGCAGAGTCGTTTTCGTCCGCAGCGTCGTCTTGAAACGGGGTGTCCGAAATCGCGCTTGTGCCCGAACAGCCGATGCCAAAAATCGCACTGCACACGGCAGCGGTAACCCCAAGCCAAGCTGATGTTTTCACGACATACCCACTTTCGCCATTGTTTGTGCAATCTGCTGCGATGAGCTCGCGCACAGTTGCGATCCAATCGACGTGCGTTCTTGCGCGCGTCGCCGTAGCAATGGTCTACATTGCGCGGCTCGCAATTAACTTTGGCTAACTACGCCTGAGTTGAAGCTGACGCCCAAACGAAGCCATATTCGCTTGACCTCGTTACGACCCTCGCGCCCCGTCGTGCCGAGGGACCCAAGCGTGCTCCCGCTCCCCAAACCCATGGTATGTAAGCCCCGGCCCCGCCCCCCGCGTTACGTCTCTGCAACCTCTTTCCCCCGGGTCAAAAAAGCGCAATGGATGGGCTTCCTCATACGTCAAAAGGAGTGAACCAGTGAAAAGGAGCGTTTTTCGTATGCACGGCATGTTCATCCCGACCCTTGCATTCCTCATGGGCCTTACGGGGACGATGTTGGCGGTTGAGCCGGAGGCTTTTGCGGAAGATGTCCCCTCTGAAAGCGACGAACCGCTCATTGCCAAGATGCAAGACGTCTACGATGGCACGCAATGGTTCCAGACTGACTTCGTGCAAACGTTTCGCGTTGGTGGGGGTAAGGCGAAGAAATCAAAAGGCCGCGTCATTTGGCTGCGCGACGAGGGCAAGGGCCGTGTTCGTTTCGACTACAAGGATCCCGACGGCAACTTCTTCTGCACCGATGGCAGCGAAATGCTCGCCTACCAAAAGACCGAGAATCAGCATTTTCGCAGCAAGGTCGAAAAGAGCGAACACGCTGCGGCCCTTTCGTTTTTGACGGGCATTGGCAAGCTTCGCGAGAACTTCAACTTCTCGCGCGAGCGAAAACTCGAAGAGAGCCTCGAAAAGAGTGGCAAATCGAAGGGTATCGCCATTTTGAAGGCCACGCCGATGGCGGCGGACAGCGCGTACAAATCAATTACATTCTTCGTCGACAGTCCCACCGGTGAAATTCGCCGCGTGCGCGTAACGCGCGAAGACGGAGAGAATTTCTTCGACTTCCAGGGTCGTCCAAAGTTCATGAAAGACAAAAAGGGCTCACCCGCGTTTTCGTGCAAGGCACCCGACGGCTCGAGCGAGATCAGGGGCGAGAAGTAAGGAACGAAGCCATGGACAATCTCGCAGGCAACACAGCGACCAAAGACGCCGTTGGCGCCTATTGGAATGCCGCCCCCTGTGGAACGCGGGACGCCTCGTCGGTGCCGGTCAGCGAATTTTCGAAGGAGCTCGAGCGACAACGCGATGAGCGCGAGCCATTCATTGCTCGCTTCGCAAACTTCGAGCAAGCACGCGGTAAGAAATTGCTCGAGGTGGGGGTTGGCGCGGGCACCGATCACCTCCGATTTGCGCGCGTAGGGGCGATTTGCACGGGGGTCGATCTCACTCCATCCGCCATCGAGCTAACTCGAAGCCGTCTTCAATCGGAAGGCCTGAACTCGAATCTACAAGTGTCCGATGCGGAAACCTTGCCGTTTGACGATGGCACGTTCGACATCGTTTATTCATGGGGCGTCATCCACCACACGCCGAACACGCCGAAGGCTGCGACCGAGATCGTGAGGGTTCTGCGACCGGGCGGTCGATTCTGCGTGATGATTTACAACCGACACTCGCTGGTCGCGCTGCAGACGTGGTTGGTTTACGCCGCAGCAAAAGGTAACTTGACACGATCGTTTTCCGATGTGCTTGCTTCGCACATGGAGAGTCCGGGTACGAAAGCGTACACGGTGGGCGAGTCGCGCGCGCTTTTTCGCGGAGTGGAAGACCTTCGCGTCGAAACGGTTGTGACGCCTTACGATATGCGAATTGGAAGACGACGATTTCTTCCACGAGCGACGCACAATCTCGTGCCCGCGCGCTTCGGATGGTTTCACGTGTTGCAAGGGACGCGACCCGCGATGCGTGGCGAGAAGAGTAACAGCGAGCGCGACCCGTAAACGGGCCAGCCCTGGTTCGCATTTCGTCGCGCTTTACGGCAACGCAAATCGGGTGTTACCTCGTAAGCCCTTACGCGTGCCAGGTGGCACGCGAGGCCCCGTTTTCGAGGTGAATGGCAATGACACACGCGTTCGTTCTGCCGGCAGGTGGTGCACCTATCACAATGGGTTCTGGCCAAAAGCTCAACGTCCCAGACAATCCCATCATCCCGTTCATTGAAGGCGACGGTACGGGGCGCGACATCTGGCGTGCCTCGGTCCGTGTTCTCGATGCAGCGGTGGCAAAGGCATACGGTGGAAAAAAGAAGATTGCCTGGTACGAGGTGTACGCCGGCGAGAAAGCATTTCAAACCTTCAACAACTGGCTTCCCGACGAAACGGTCGAAGCGTT
>JAHFDX010000457.1:1032-4040 GCA_023248785.1 Myxococcales bacterium | reverse complement strand
CAGGAATTCATCGCTCCGAATAGCTACCAAAGCTACTAGGGTGGTGCATCTGTCCCGAGCGTCACGGCCGTAGGTTCACGGACCTGTGCGTTCCCCGACTTGTACGCTTGCTCATAAATCGAAAGAAGAAGTTGCGCCGTGTCTCTGATCGGCCGTCGAATAAACATCAACCGTTGTACGTAGACGCCGAACGAACCACCCTCGCGCGCCGCAGGCGAAGTGATCGCTTGGCGGAAAGCTTGTTGTGCCGAAGTATCGCCCGTAACCGTAAAGGTATCCAACAAGAGTTCTCGGCTTTTTGGCTTCGCGGACGGGTCGCGAAACAATCGAACGAGCGCGGGAAGCGTTTCGGGATTCGAACGCAAATACGCTGCCGTGTGCGGCACAAACCCATCGGGCGGCTAGCTTCCATCCGCGTAGCCCGTAGTCGTGGGCACAATCGCGTCGGGCTTTACGCGAGCAGCATTCGGAATTTGGGAATCACCCTTCCACCGCAGCGCGTAGACGTAACGCGCACCCGGAGCCCACTGAAGGACAGCAGGCATACCGCGTGACGGAACAACGCCAGCGTCGGAAGCTGGTTGAAGCGGCGTGCTCCGCCTCGTGTATTAATAAGTCCCAACCAGGGCTGAACAACCAAGAACAACAACAACCGCAAGCTTCGTTCTTCTTGCAGCCGAAGGCCGGGATTGTCGCGACATGCAAAGCCAGTAGACCGAAGAAACCGGGCATTTGCAAGGAGACGCTTCGTCTATGCAACCACGGCGCTAGTTCTTCTTCACAAATGGATCGTCTGGATCGACGTTGAGCGGAGCCTTTGTGGTCGCAGGCGGCGCTGTTGGTTCCGCGGTCGGAACTGTTGCTGTGTTTGGCGGATGCACAATCGGACGGCCTTTTTGCGACGGGACGGGCGACCCCGTTCTCGTCAACGCAACTTCAATCTTCGGCAACCGATTGGTAACCTTGACAGTTTCGGATTTGTAACCATCCAAGGCAACAACGATGGTTGCTTCTTCGCCATCGGCAAGCGAAAGCGCAACCGGCGAAGTTCCAAGCGATGCACCGTCGCGCGACACCAATGCACCCGCCGGCGTTACGGCCACAACCACGGGCTTGACGTGGGCCGCCTTTGCCGAAGGCGGAATCAACACATTCGACGTGGGAGATGAAGATGGAACCAACGTTGCGCTTTGACTTGGCGCTGCGCTCGGCTGTGCATTCGTCGTCTGCGAACGCGCAATAATTACGGCCGTTCCAATGCCAACGCCCAGCGCAAGTGCGCTAATCGCCGCAAACATGGGCCAACGCGAACGCCTTGGCAAACCGGCGACCTCCGGCATCGCTGGAACTGGAACAAGCATCTTTGACGAGCGAAAATAGTCGGCCGGAACGTTAAAACCCCCCGAACGATCCATCATCTCATTCACGGCGAGTGGGAGTTGGTTGCGTTCGAGGCGCTCCAAATCTTCGCGAAGCTCGAGCATGGTTGGGTAGCGACCCTCGGGCTTCTTGCTGAGGCACTTGAGAACAATAGCCTCGAGCCCAGGCGACACGCTGACCTCCGGAACAAGCGCGCGAATCGGCACGGGGGCCTTGTACATGTGCTGCGTGAGAATCCCCATGAAGTTATCCGCGTCGAACGGCACGCGCCCGGCGGCCATTTCGTACAGGATGATCCCAAGCGCATAAATATCCGTCCGCGAGTCGACCTGCGTACCCGCTGCCTGCTCGGGAGACATGTAGTGCGGGGTACCAAACACAGCGCCCGCCTTCGTCTTGGTAGTTGCATTGCTTCCGACCTTGGCGATGCCAAAGTCAAGAATCTTAACGAAATCGTGGTCTTCGCCGCGCGACACAAGCATGACGTTGTCGGGCTTAAGATCGCGATGAACGATGTTCGCTTCATGCGCGGCACCGAGCGCCTGGGCGATCTGCCGCGCAATTCGAACGATGCGCGGAATCGGCCATGGCTCTTTGTGTTCGGAAAGCACGCTGCCCAAACTGCGTCCGTCGAGGTACTCCATCACAAAGTACGTCGCGCCATCGGGAAGTTGACCAAAGTCAGACACGTCGACGATGTGCGGATTACCAATGGCAGACGCTGCACGTGCCTCCTGCAAAAAGCGCGCGGTCATTTCGCCATCCTTGGCCATGTCATCGCGAAGCACTTTCACAGCCACTCGCTTGCCAATGACGCGATGGCTCGCCCGGTACACGACCCCCATGCCACCTTCACCCAGAATCGCCTCGATAATGTAACGCCCGTCGATCGTTTTTCCAAGGTACGGATCGGGTGGCCTCGTGGAGGGCGTCTTCGCCACGACCGGTGGGGCAGTACCTAACGTCGGCGGTCCCGCGGCCTGGGGCCCCAGCGTGGCGCCATCGAGGTCGACCTTGGGATTCGTCACCGTCCGCCTTTCATGTCGAATGAATGCGCGAGTCGCTTGCAGAGTCTACACCGGATTGCCCGCGACGACTGTCCCTCCAAGTACGGACACCCATGCGTTTCGGTTTAGACGGAGTTGTGGTCCTGAGCGAGCGTGGTATTGCCCAATGGATGGGGTATCCCCTTTCCCTCGCACGCCGTTACTTGGGGCTTTTTTCGGGCTGGAGCTTGTCGCGCACGTTTGCCGCCATTCTCGCGGTTTTGGGAGTCACCAGCGGAGTCGGTCTCCTTACTGTCGTGATGAGTGTCATGAGCGGCTTCGTGGAGCAGTTTCGCGACAAGGTCCTGGGGGTCAATGCGCACGTTCTCGTACTCAAGCGATCCATCGATTTTCGCGAGTATCGGGACGTCATGCAGCTCGTTCGGAACGTGCCCGGTGTGAAGGCCGCCGCACCGTTCGTGATCGACCCCATGATGGTGAGTCACGGCACGCGAACAGCCACCGGTGTACTCTTAAAAGGTGTCGACCCCGAGTTGATGCCGCAGGTGCTCGACTTACCGAAACACATTACCGAGCCAAAAGGTTTCGTTGAAGCTGGATTTCCGGGTCTGCGCCTCCACG
>JAHFDX010000457.1:0-1022 GCA_023248785.1 Myxococcales bacterium | reverse complement strand
TTCGGGCTCCGAGGATCTACCGTCCAACCGCGACCCGTTGCTTCTCGAAATCAAGCGATCCATCGAGGGGAGCAGAGAGCGGAAGAACGAAAAAAGCGTTCAAAACGCGCAAGCGGAGAAAAAGAAGCCTCTCATCGTTCCGGAGAAAAAAATCGTCGCAAAGGCCACAACCGAAAAAAAGTACGAACCTTCCCCAGACGCCTTCGATAGCGAACTGCCAGACATCGAGGAGATCCCGCCAAGCATTGCGACAGATATGTGCAATTCCCCTGACAAGATTGCCCAGCTTCCCGGTGCCATCGTCGGAACGTCGCTCGCGAGGCAGCTTTCACTCAACGTCGGCGATTGCATTCAAGTGATGTCGCCCACAGTCGGCTCGGCATTCACGGCGGGCTCGCGAACGCCGCTCACAAAACCCTTTCGAGTCATCGCTTTCTTTGAGGCGGGCTTCGATCAGTACGACTCTAAACTCATTTACACCGATATTTATGCTGCGCAGGAATTCTACGAATACGGCGATAGCGTTACAGGCGTGGAGATGCGCATCGACGACGTCGATCATTCCCTCGAAGTTGCGCAGGAAATTGAAAAGCGCCTGAACAACACCAACTACCAAACGATGGACTGGCGAGAGCTCAATCGCAGCCTGTTTGAGATGCTCGAGAAACAACGCCTGGGGTTTTCAATCCCATGGGCGGTGCTCATCATTATCGCGGGATTTCAGGTGGTCGCCACACTCACCATGCTCGGCCTCGAGAAACGAAAAGAGGTGGCTGTCATCAAGGCCATGGGAGCGACCAACTGGGGGGTCATGCGTGTGTTCCTCATTCAGGGCGCCTTTTTTGGCGTCTTCGGTGCCGTGTTGGGGAGTGGTCTTGCCTTTCTGACGTGCAAAGTAGCACTCGTGCGCGCTTTCCCCTTGGACCCAAAGGTGTATTTCATTTCTCATTTGCCAGTAAAAATGGACCCAAAGTACTTCGCCATCACCAGTGGCTTTGCCGTGCTCATTTGTCTCGTCGCCA
>JAHFDX010000456.1 GCA_023248785.1 Myxococcales bacterium | reverse complement strand
GATAACCGACCTTCACCATCAGCATGAACCGATCGAGCTGCGCTTCGGGTAGCGGATACGTCCCCTCCTGCTCAATAGGATTTTGGGTTGCCATGACGACAAAGGGCTCGGGAAGCGGATACGTCTTGTCGCCAATCGTCACCTGACGTTCTTGCATCGCTTCGAGAAGCGCGCTTTGCACCTTCGCCGGCGCACGGTTGATTTCGTCGGCGAGCACGAGGTTCGCAAAGACGGGACCGAGCTTCGAAGTAAACTCACTCCGCTGTTGATTATAGATGACCGTGCCGATCACGTCGGCCGGCAAAAGGTCGGGAGTAAACTGAATGCGCGAGAACTTTGCGCTGATCGCGTCGCAAAGTGTTCGCACCGTGAGCGTCTTCGCGAGACCCGGCACGCCCTCGAGAAGAACGTGCCCACCGGTGAGAAGGCCAATCAAAATTCGTTCGACCATGTGCGTTTGGCCAACGATGGCTTTCGAGACTTCGGTGGTTACACGTTCAACGAAGCCACTCTCTTTTGCGACGAGCTCGTTCAGAGCACGAACGTCGTTCATGAATCCTCTCCTGCGGCAGCGTAGGAACAACAGGCATCACGCCCGCATTCCCGCCGTGCAAGAGCCATTTCTACGGATAATTCCCTCGTACTTGCAAGCTCCACTTGCTGCTGGCGCTACATGAGCCCGCTCGATGGCGCACTTCGATATACAGCGTCTTGGTATCGTCATGCCCCGATGGGAACGGCTGCAGGTCAGGCCATTCAGCGGCAACGCTGTCGATTCCGGAGAGGTTTGTACTTTTGTCCAGCAGGCTGCCGCACCCATCGTAGACGTAGAGATCGAAGTCGACACCCGTGGGGGAACTCAGCGAAATCTCGGCCTTGAGGGCCTTGAGCGTAAGAATGGTGTGGTCGTCCTCGCTGACCGTAATTGATATCCAACGAGAGGTCGTACCGGTGTAGCTGATCGTGCCGCTTCCGGTATCGCCGCTGACGGTGCCAAGGGATGCAGCCACCGCGCATGTGCCCGGATTGGTGCAAGCGATTGAGCCGCCGTCCCCGCCAGCGTCACCACCATCCAGTTTGACACCGCCATCCGAGTCTGATCCGTCGACCTTGCCCGCGTCTCCACTGTCCGCTCCGGCCGCTCCGGTGTCTGGCTGTACGGATACGCTATCGCCCGCCTTATTGCGATCAGAACCCGCGTCTTTCGTGGTCGCGTCGCTCGGCGAGTAGGGGATTTCCCCGCCACCATCGATCATTTCACTCTCGGCCGAACAGGCCGCACCCGCGATGGCAAGCGCCGCTATCGCATAGGAAGGCCCCACGACGCGCCCAAATACATGCGCTTTCCCCATGTCAGCGAGTATACGCGACGACCCCAAAAGGCGCCGGCGGCGTACGTGGGTGAGACGCTCCCAGAAAGTCTGATGCATTTTAATTCACTCCCGTCGCCCTAGTAGCAGCCCGCTAGTCGAGTACAAGCACAACCTTGCCAAATACTTCGCGGGCTTCCAGCGCGCGATGGGCCTCGCGTACCTCGTTAAGCGGGAGGACCCTTCCGACCACAGGCCGTAGAGACCCCTCTTCGACGTGACGTACGATGGCAAATAAGTGCCCCTTGCTGCCCATGGTGGAGCCCTTTACCTCAACCTGCCTGAAAAAGATCTGACGAAGATCGATTTCTGGATGAAATCCGCTCGTCGCTCCGCAAGTGACGACCATGCCCCCCCTTGCGGTGGCAAGAATGCTCTGCGTAAATGTTTCGCCGCCGACGTGCTCAACAACAACGTCCACACCCTGCTTGTCCGTCAAGCGCCGAACTTCCTTCACAAAGTCGTGCGTTCGGTTGTTAATGACGTGGTCGGCCCCAAGCTCCAGCGCTTTTGTGACTTTTTCGTCGCTGCCCGTGGTGGCAATCACCCTGGCTCCATGCAGTTTGGCGATTTGAATGGCGGCCGACGAAACGCCGCTTCCCGCAGCCTGCACAAGGACAACGGTGCCGGGCCCGACGCGTGCTTTCTCAACCAGCATCTCCCAGGCGGTTAAGAATACGAGAGGAATCGCGGCGGCCTCTGAAAAAGGCAAATCGCCCGGATACGGAACGAGATTCGCCGTGGGTACATCAATATGCTCGGCGTACCCGCCTTGCGTGTTTTCGCCCAAGATCCGATAGGCCTTGCACAGCATGTCTTTCCCAGAAAGACACCGAAGGCACGTGCCACAGGACAGGCCTGGATTCACCAACGCGCGTTGCCCTACGACGAATGGCACGAATGGCAATGATGGGGTTGTCCCGTCGCCGACCGCCGCGATCTCGCCCGCGATATCCGAACCCAGGCGGTGCGGATACTCAAGACGGAGGTTCGGAAGCCCACGCCGTACCCAAAGGTCCAAGTGATTGAGCGCCACGGCGCGTACCCGAATTCGCACATGCCCCGGGCGGAGCGGGCCCAACTCGACCTCCTCGGGCACCAAAACCTCGGGGCCCCCGTGCTCTCGTAGGACCATCGCGTGCGTCTTCATGTGGGCCCTACCCTATACATCGCCTTCATCGTGACTTCACGCCTGCAAGTTGCACAACGAGGCTATCTGCCGGACACTCTGTGGTCATGCGCTCCACCTGTCCAAAAGCTTGCGCACTGCTCCTTTTCCTCTTTGTCGCCGCTGCGTGTTCCAACGAACCCATCAAGAGTTCGCCCGGCGCAAGCACGACGACCAGCGATGGCTCGGCCTCCGGTTCGGACGCCCTTGATTCGAGCACCGGCGGCACATCGGACGGGAGTGCAACCGACGGAAACACCGAGGCCACCATCGGCCCCGGACTTGGATACGTTCGCGTGGCGAACCTCAACGTCGGTATCGCGGGCGTTGATTTTTGCACCAGCGAGACATCGAACTTCGTCGGGAAGTCTCCGTTATTTGCATCGAACGCATCGGGCGTCGGTCCCGCTCAAGTGTCGATCTACGCGTCTGCCCCCACCACCCATACGATGTTGCGCATCGTCGCGGCGGGCGCGACTCAATGCGACACGGCGCTCGTGGCTGACCTAACGATTGCGGTCACAGACAAGGCGTACCAAACACTGATCCTCCTTGGGACCACAGCACAAGACGCAAGCGGCAAGCTCCTCGTCGACAAACCCGCCACCGAAGCCTACGCCGACGGTGGAGCCGGACCGCTGGTCAGAGCCGTGCAAGGCGCGCCCGGATTCGCAACGCTGAACGTGGGAACGGGAAGCCTAAAGAGCGGAAACTTCGCCAATGAATTTGGAACTCTTTCCTTCGGGGGCATTGCGACGACGAATCTCGGGTATCGCCGGTTCGGTTGGCTTGGCAACCTCAGCGCAAGCGTTCCCATCACGGCGGACGCTGGCGCTCCGGACGGAGGGTATTCCGACGTAGCGATCTGGGAGAACTTCGATCACTCCGATACGGTTGTCGGGACCTTGTTCCTTGTTGCCGATCCAATTCCGAGCAAGGTGCGCGCCCTCTTGTGCAAACGCGACACCGGACGCGGCACAAGCAGCATCCTCAATCCGGAGTGCACGCTGCTCGCGCGCACACCTTAACTAACTACGCCAAAAGTTCGCCACTTGCGTTCGCTCGCTCGCCGAGCGCCACTGCATGCGAAAGGGCGACCACCTCGGTGAGCAGAAACCGGTACACGGCGTGAACGTCATCAACGTCCACGTCAATGGTGCCATCAGCCTCGGAACGCGAGAGCACGTCGAGAGCCGCGTCCACGTGTTCGTGAACGAACTGCATGACGCCGGGTTGAAGAGAGCAAACGATGTCGTCGTACTCGATGGGCTCGTCGCCATGTTGTGCACGAAGGTCTTCTTCCAAACGCAATGCGGCTTCCGCAGCGTGCCATGCGTCGACATTTACGGGGAGAAGACGCGCTCCAAACATGCGGTCGAATGCAAGCCACACAGATACAGTGAGAAAGTACCCAAGCGCGAGCGCTGTTTCATCGAGCGGCCGCCCGAGAACACGCGACACTTGTTCGGCCACAAGGGGCTGCGTCGCTTCGAACCGTGCGAA